>DAIPHN010000056.1:0-17188 GCA_036771335.1 Burkholderiales bacterium | reverse complement strand
TTGTACTTTCGCTTCTTCAGCGGCTTTGCAGTAGCGAGCAGATCATCGAGTTCCTGGATGCCCTGCGGCGCATGATCGGACGAAAGCTGCGGGTAATCTGGCATGGGGTGGGTTGTCAAAAGAGCCGCCAGGTGCGCCAGTGGCTAGAAGCCCACAACGGCCAGCTCGCCATCGCGTTCCCGCCCCACAGGCCTTGGACCTCAATCCGGTGGAGGCGATCTTGGCATACCTGAAGAAGCAAGAGATCGCCAAGGTGTGTCCGACCACGCTCACGGAAGCAGGCGACTTCGCGCGCTGGCGACTGATGTCGATGCAGTGTCGCTCGAAACTGACCCGAGCGTTCCGGCAACAGACAGAACTGGCGCTGCGGATCGTCATGAATTTCGCGGATTCTCACTAAGTTGTCAGCGGCGCGTTCCAGTCACGGCAGATCAAAGTCTTGACATAGTCATTCGGCTCTTTTCGCCAAACGCTTGTGGTGGGACGTTTGCTAGCAAGGTATGGCCACGTCGGACTTGGTCACTGTGGCGGGCATAGCAGCAACGTCCCTCCAAGATTGGGCGCCGAATCGTCACACGTCACGGGCGACGCGCGATCCGTGATCAGGCAAACGCCGCCAGTGCGCCGATCACCGCGTCGCGGCAATCCACGTGGGGCGAATGGCGGCAACCGGGCAGCATGAGCACCCGGGCGCCGCCGGGCACCTGCGCGACGATGGCGTCCACCTGGGCGCGGGTGCCGTACTGGTCGTCCTCGCCCTGGATCACCAGCACCGGGCAGGTGATGCGCGGCAGATATGGCTCGATGTTCCAGGCGCGGAAATCCGGGTGCAGCCAGATGTGGTTCCAGCCGCGGAAGGCGCTCTCCACGTGGTCGTGGTAGCGGCCCAGGCGGCGGGGCAGGTCGGTGGTTTGCCATGCCGCCGCGGCCTCGGCGATGCTGGCCACGGTGAGTTCTTCCACGAACACGTGGGGGGCCATGGCCGCCACGCCGCGCACGGCGTGCCCTGCACCGGCGTGGATGAGGGCGATGCTGGCGCCGTCGCTGTGGCCCACCAGCACGGGCGCGGTGATGCCCAGCGCGCCCAGCACCTGGGGCAGCACCTCCAGCGCCTCGCGGTGCATGTAGTCCACGGCGCGCGGCCCTTGCAGAGGGGCGGAGCGGCCGTAGCCGTGGCGGGAGTACACCAGCGCCGGGCTGCCCGTGGCGGCGGCCACGGCGTCGGGGAAGTCCTTCCACAGCGCGGTGGAGCCCAGGCCCTCGTGCAGGAAAACCAGCACCGGCTTCGCGGCGTCGCCAGGGATACGGCGGTACTCCAGCCGGTGGCCCCCGGCGTGCAGGAACTGGACGGTGTGGCCGGTCATGGCCTGGGTGCGCGGCGGTGGATCGTCCGCTCACACGCCCAGGTGTGCATGGGCCACCTCGGGCTGTTCGCGAAGTTGCGCGGCCGCGCCCTCGAACACCACGCGCCCCTTCACCAGGATCACGCAGCGGTCGGTGACGGCATTCACGGCGGCGAAGTTCTTGTCCACGATCACCGTGGCGATGCCGCTGGCGCGGATCTCCTCCACCATGCGCCAGATGTGGCCCGCCACCAGCGGCGCCAGGCCCTCGGTGGCCTCGTCCAGGAGCAGCAAGTCGGGGTTGGTCATGAGGGCACGGCCAATGGTGAGCATCTGCTGCTCGCCGCCCGAGAGCTGCTGGCCGCCGTGGGACAGCCGCTCGGCGAGCCGCGGAAAGGCGTGCATCACACGCTCGAAGGTCCAGTCGCGCCGGCCATGCACGCCGGGGCGGGCGGCCATCACCAGGTTCTCGCGCACGCTCAGGTTGGGAAAGATGCCGCGGCCCTCGGGCACCCAGGCGATGCCCTGGCGCGCCACACGATGCGGCGCGGCGCCGGTGGCCTCGCGGCCGCGTACCCGCACTTCGCCGCCGTGCGGGCGCACGATGCCCATGAGGCTCTTAAGCAGCGTGGTCTTGCCCATGCCGTTGCGGCCCATCAGGCCCACGGCCTCGCCGGCGCGAACAGTGAAATCCACGCCGTGCAGAACGCGGCTCGCGCCGTAGCCGGCCTCCAGGCCGCGCGCCTCCAGCAGCGCCTTGCGCTCAGGCATGGGACTCCTCTCCCAGATAGGCGCGGCGCACCTCGGGATGCTCGCGCACCACGGCCGGCGCGCCGCTGGCGATGACCCGCCCGTTGGCCATCACCGTAAGCGTATCGGCCAAGGCGAACACCGCATCCATGTCGTGCTCCACCAGAACGATGGCGTGATCGGGCTGGAGCTTGCGCAGCAGCGCCACGATGCCCGCCGATTCCTCCGCGCCCATGCCGGCCAGCGGCTCGTCGAGCAGCAGCACGCGGGGGCCCGTGGCCAGCGCCATGGCGATCTCCACCTGGCGCTGTTCGCCGTGGGAGAGCGTGGCCACCACCGCGTGGCGGCGCACATCGAGCCCGGCCGCGGCGAGCGCGCGGCCGGCGGCCTCGTTCACCGGCGCGAAGGAAGACGCCGGCTTCAGGAAGCGCATGGAGGTGGCCAGCCGCGACTGGGCCGCGAGCCGGCAATTCTCGAACACCGTGAAAGGCAGGAACACGTTGGTCTTCTGGTAGCTGCGCCCCAGGCCCAGGTGCGAGCGGCGCTCGGGGCCGAGGCGCGTGACGTCCTCGCCGTCCAGCACGATGCGCCCGCCGCTGGGGGCGAGATCGCCGGAGAGCAGGTTCACCAGCGTGCTCTTGCCCGCGCCGTTGGGGCCGATCACCGCGTGCACCTCGCCCACGGCCACCGCCAGGGACACGCCATCCACGGCGGCCAGGCCGCCGAAGCGCCGGGAGAGGTTCTCCGCTGCCAGCGCGATGTCGCTCACGCCGTGCCCTCCCGCGCGGGCGCCGTGCTCTTGCGCGGCGCGCGAACCCGCCGCCACAGCCCGGCCAGCCCGTCGGGCAGGAACAGCGCCACCGCCACGATCACCGCGCCCATGGGCAGTTGCCAGTGCCGGGTGAAGCCCTGGAAGAACAGCTCCATGCCCCACCACACCGCCGCGCCCAGGGCCGGCCCCGTCAGCGAGCCCATGCCCCCCAGGATCACCATGAGCAGCACGGCGCCCGACTGGTGCCAGCCCAGCGACTCGGGGTTCACCACGCCGAACTGGCACGCCGACAGGTAGCCCGCCAGCCCCGCCAGCGCGCCGGCCATGACGAAGGCCGCCAGCTTGTAGCGCGCCGTGGCATAGCCCAGCGCGCGCATGCGGTGCTCGTTGACGCGGATGCCGTCGAGCACCCGCCCGAAGGGCGAGGCGCGCAGCCGCGCCAGGAACACCAGCACCAGGCCGCAGGCCGCCAGCACCACCCAGTGGAAGTGGCGGTACTGCTCCAGGTCGAACAGCGCCACGCCGAACAGCGTGCCCGCCGGCCGCGCGAAGATCTGCAGGCCGTCCGAGCCGCCGGCGAAGTCGCCGTCGTGGAACAGGTGGAACAGCATCTGCCCGAAGGCGAGCGTGGCCATGAGGAAGTACACGCCCCGGGTACGCACCACCAGCGCGCCGATGGCCAGCGCCAGCAGCGCCGCAACGCCCACCGCCAGGGCCAGCGTGCTCCACAGCGGCGCCGCCTCGTACTCGGGCGAGGCCAGCGCCAGCACATAGCCCGCCACGCCGAAGAAGCCCGCGTGGCCCAGGCTCACCAGGCCGGCCTGCCCCACCAGCAGGTTCAGACTGCTGGCGAACAGGGCGAAGATCAGCACCTTCGAGGCAAACTGCACTGCGAACTTGTCGGCGAACCAGGGCATGGCCGCCAGCAGCGCCAGGCCCGCCGCCACCGCCGCCCACTGCAGGCGCGTCACGAGCCGCTCCTCACGGGCGCCGCCCGAACAGCCCCTCGGGGCGCCACAGCAGTACCACGGCCATGAGCAGGTACACGCTCATGCCCGCGAGCTGCGGCAGCAGCTTCACGCCGGCCACCTCCAGGGTGACCACCTTGCCGAAGGTGTCCACCAGGCCGATGAGCAGCGCGGCCACGAAGGCGCCCTTCACCGAGCCGATGCCGCCGATCACCACCACCACGAAGCACAGGATCAGCACCTGGTTGCCCATGCCCGGATACACCGAAGACACGGGCGCGGCCATCATGCCCGCCAGGCCCGCCAGGGCGATGCCCGTGGAGAACACGCCCAGCTGCACCCATTTGATGGGGATTCCCAGGGCCTCGGCCATCTCGCGGTTGGAGGCCCCGGCACGCACCATCATGCCCACACGCGTGGCACGGATCACCCACGCCATGGCCAGGGCCAGCGCCAGGCAGGCACCCGACAGGGCGAGGCGGTACACGGGATAGGACAGGGTGTCGGTGAGCGGCAGCGAGCCCGACAGCAGCGCCGGCACGGCCACGGAGTGCACGTCGTCGCCGAACAGCAGGCTGCGCGACTCCTCGAGGATGAGGATCAGGCCGAAGGTGAGCAGCACCTGGTGGAGGTGGTCGCGCGCGTAGAGCCGCCGCACGAACAGCCACTCCACGGCCGCGCCGAGCAGCACGGTGAGGGGGATGCCCAGGGCCAGCGCGGCCCAGAAGCTGCCCGTGCGTTCGGCCAGCGACCACGCCAGGTAGGCGCCCACCATGGTGAAGGCGCCGTGGGCCAGGTTGATCACGCCCATGATGCCGAACACCAGCGTGAGCCCGCTGGCGATCAGGAACAGCAGCAGGCCGTACTGGAGCGCGTTGAGGAGCTGGATGAGGAAGATGGCAAGGTCCATCACGCGGTCATCGCGCGCGGGCCTGGGTCAGAGCTTGCAGCCGCGCGCCGGATCCTCCAGCGCCTTCCAGGCGACCCCGGTCACCTTGTTGTCGCCCTTCTCCACACGGCGCAGGTAGATGTCCTGGATGGGGTTGTGGGCCCGGGACATGCGCCAGCGGCCCCGCGGGCTGTCGATCTCGGCGCCTTCCATGGCGGCGAGCAGCGCGGCGCGGTTGGCGGGGTCGCCCTTGGCGGCCTCCAGCCCCTGCTGCAGCAGCAGGCCGGCGTCGTAGCCCTGCACGGCGTACACGTCCGGTTCCACCTTGTTGTAGGCCGCCATGTAGGCGGCGCGGAAGGCCTTGTTGCGCGGGGTGTCGAGCGAGTCGGCGTAGTGCAGCGTGGTGACGATGCCCTCGGCGGCTTCTCCCTGGGCGGGCAGCACGCCCTCGGTGAGGAAGCCCGAGCCGTACAGGGGGATCTTGTCCTTGAGCCCGGCGGCGGCCCAGTCCTTGACGAACTTCACCGCGCCCGCGCCGGCAAAAAAGCTGCCCACGGCATCGGGCCTGAGGGAGGCGATCTCGGTGAGCAGCGCCTGGAACTCCACATTGGGGAAGGGCAGGTAGAGCTCCTTGACCACCGTGCCGCCAGCCTTCTCGAAGCCCTCGCGAAAGGCCGCGGCGGCCTCCTCGCCCGCGGCGTACTTCCAGGTGATGAACACCGCCTTCTTCTGGCCGCGCTCGGCGATCACCTTGCCCAGCGCGTGGGTGGTCTGCCAGTTGGAGAACGAAGTGCGAAACACGTTGGGCGCGCAGGCCGGGCCGGTGGCGGCGTTGGCGCCGGCGTTGGGAATGATGAGCGGCACGCCGCTCTCGCGCGCCACCTTCACCATGGCCATGGCCACGCCCGAGTGCACCGTTCCCACCAGCACGTCCACCTTGTCGCGGGTGACCAGGCGGTTGGCGTTGTCGGTGGCCTTGGCGGGATCGGATTCGTCGTCCACCTTGAAGAACTCCGCCTCGCGCCCGGCGAGACGCCCGCCCCCCTGCGCCAGCGCCAGGCGCAGGCCGTTTTCAATGGCCGTGCCCAACTGGGCGTATGTGCCCGTGTAGGGGAGCATCAACCCCACGCGCAACTTCGCGGCCTGGGCGCGGGCCAGCGGCGGCAGCGCGAGGGACAGGGTGGCGACGGCGAGGAATTGGCGTCGTTGCATGGCAGGCCTTTCGTAACGGGTCAGGTGGCGCGCGGCGAGCGAAGCTTGAAGCGCTGAATCTTGCCGGTGGCGGTCTTGGGCAGCTCCGGAACGAACTCCACCCAGCGCGGATACTTGAAGGGCGCCAGGTGCTGCTTCACGTGCTGCTGGAGGGCGTGGGCGGTGACCTCGCCGGTCGCCGCGCCGGGGCGCAACACCACGAAGGCGCGGGGCTTCACCAGCCCGTTGTCGTCCTCGTCGCCCACCACCGCCGCCTCCAACACCCCGGGGTGGGTCATCAGGGCCGCCTCGACCTCGAAGGGCGAGACGTACATGCCACCCACCTTGAGCATGTCGTCGGAGCGGCCTCCGTAGGTGTAGAAGCCGTCGGCGCCGCGCGAATACTTGTCGCCCGCGCGGGTCCAGGGACCGCGGAAGGTGTCACGGGAGCGTTCGCGGTTGTTCCAGTAGCAGGCGGCGCTGGTGGGCCCGGCGATCTGCAGCTCGCCCAGTTCACCGTCGGCCACCTCGCGGCCATCCTCGCCCACCAGCCGCACGGTGTAGCCCGGCACGGGCACGCCGGTGGTGCCGTAGCGCACCTGCCCGGGGCGGTTGGAGAGGAAGATGTGCAGCATTTCGGTGGAGCCGATGCCATCGAGAATCTCCACGCCGAAGTGCTCGGTCCAGCGGCGGCCGAGCTCCGCGGGCAGGGCTTCGCCGGCGGAGGTGCACACGCGCACGGCCAGCTCGCCGCGCGCCGGCAGCTCGGGCGAGGCAAGCAGCGCGCCGTAGAGCGTGGGTACGCCGTAGAACACCGTGGGCCGGTGTTGCCGCAGGCGGGCGAACACGGCCGCGGGCGTGGGCCGCTCGGCCATGAGCACGGTGGTGGCGCCAGCGGCCAGGGTGAAGGTGAGGGCGTTGCCCAAGCCATAGGCGAAGAACAGCTTGGCGGCGGAGAACAGCACGTCGCCTTCGCGCACGCCCAGGACGGGCTTCGCATACAGCTCGTAGGTCTGGATGAGGCTCGAGTGCACATGCACGGCGCCCTTGGGCACGCCCGTGGAGCCGGAGGTGTAGAGCCAGAAGCAGGCGTCGTCGCAGGTGGTGGCGGCGGGTTCGAAGGCGGTGCCGGCCACGCGCAGCAGCGATTGCAGGTGCGGATGCGTGTCCACCTGCCGGCCCGACACCAGCACCCGCCGCAGCGCGGGCGCCTCATCCAGCACAGGGGCGAATCGCGGCAGCAGGGCGTCGGACACCACCAGCGCCCGGGCGCGGCTGTCGCGCAGCATGAAGCGGTAGTCCTCGCTGGTGAGCAGGGTGTTGGCGGCCACGGGCACGATGCCCGCCTTGATGGCCCCCAGGAACACTGCCACCCAGTCGATGTTGTCCAGGTGGCACAGCAGCAGGCGATCCTCGGGCTGCAGGCCCAGCGACACCAGGGCGTTGGCCACGCGGTTGACGCGCTCGGCAAGCTCGCCGTAGGTGGCCGTTGCGGCGTCGTCGATGTAGGCCAGCTTGCCCGCGCGGCCAGCGACGAGATTGCGCTCGATCAGGTCGTGGGCGGCATTGTAGTCGCGCGGCACGGCGATGACCGGCGGGCTGGTGGAGTGGTCGGCGGAACTCAGGCCGGGCACAGGGCGCTCTCTCGGGAAGGTGAAACAGCCGGAAGGCCCGAAAGATACCGCAGGACGGCGGCGGCGGAGATCGACCCCGCTCAGGCCGGATAGCTGCCGCGCAGCGCGATCGCGTAGTCGCGCACCAGATCGTCGGCGACGCTGGCGATGGCGCCGCGCCAGGCGTGTTGCGATTCGAGCGCGGCCAGGCCATGTACGAAGGCCCACGCGGCCAGCGCCGCGCGCTGCACCCGGGCGTCTTCAGCGCCCGGGGGGGCCAGCGCGCCCACCGCCCTCAGCAGCAGCGTGTAGGGCTCCGCCTGCTGCGCGTCCGCCAGGGCATTTCGCCGCAACTCGAAGACGATGCGAAAGGCGTCCGGATGGGCCCGCGCAAAAGCGAGGTAGCCGCGACCCAGGGCGGCCAGGCGCGCGGCCGGATCGGCGCTTGCCTCGCGATCGAGCGCCTCGCGCAGCGCCACTTCGAGGGCCGCGAGCGCGCGGCCGGCGAGCTCGTCGAGCAGCGCATCCTTGTGGGCGAAATGGCGGTAGAGGGCGGCTGGCGACACGCCCAGTTCGCGCGCCAGGGCGCGCAGGGACAGCGCACCGCTGCCGCCGTTCGCCGCTAGCTGGGCGGCGCGCTCCAGGGCGGCGGCGCGCAGGTTGCCGTGATGGTAGGTGGGACGTTCAGCTCGGTTCATGGGCTCGATGTTACTGCCGTTGACATAAGGGTGCTGCAGATCTAGAGTGAACGCTGTTCACACCGCTGTAGTGCCATCCGTCCACCGATTGCAACCGGAGATAGCCGCCATGTTCCGCACCACTCTTCTGCCGCTGCTGGCTGCTCTCGTGACCAGCGCCCTGCCCCTTGCCGGCGGCTGCGCTGCCACGCCCGCCGCCCCTGCCGCTGCCGCCGCAGCCGAACGCCGCGTCCACACCCCCGCGGGCGAGCTGGCGGTGCGCGAAGCCGGCCGCGGCGCCACCCCGCTGCTGCTCTGGCACAGCCTCTACACCGACCCCTCCATGTTCGACCCGCTGGTGGAGCAGCTCGCGCCCGACTATCGGCTGCTGCTGGTGAGCGCACCCGGCCACGGCAACAGCGGCCCGCCCTTCGCACCACTCACCAGCGCCGCAAGCGGGGCAGCGGTGCTTGCGGTGCTCGATGCCTACGGCGTGGAGCGCGCGGCGGTGGTGGGCTGCTCCTGGGGCGGCATCGCGGGCCTGCAGGCGGCCCTTCAGGCGCCGCAGCGCATCACGGCCGTGGCGGCCTTCAACACCCCCTTCGGACCCGGCGCCACCGACCTGGGCACGCGTTCCATCGTGGGGATCACCCGCTGGCTGGGCAACACCGAGTTCTTCGGCAGGCGAGTGGCCTCCAACTTCTTCAGCCAGCACACCCGGACCCGTCAGCCCGAGGTGGTGGAGCGCTTCGCGGCGGCCTTCAAGGCGCGCGATCCGCGCACGCTGCAAGCCGTCTCCCGGGCGGTGCTCATGGAGCGCGAGTCGCTGCTGCCGCTGCTGCCGCAGCTGCGGGTGCCTGTACTGGCGGTGTCCGGGGTCGAGGACCCCCTCTATCCGGCCGCTCAGGCGGAGGAAATCGCACGCAGCATCCCAAAGGCCCGCTTCGTGAGCGTGCCCGACTCGGCGCACCTCACGCCCCTGGAGCAGCCGGTGATCACCGCCAATCTGGTGCGGGCGCTGGTGCCCCCGCACCAGTGAGTCGCGGCGCCGGAGCAGGCTCAGGCCGCCATCGCGCTCCCCTGCCCGTCCGCGAGCGGCATGGCCTGCTCGGCGAGTGCCGCCAGATACCCCGCCCCCAGGGGAATCACCTCGTCGTTGAAGTCGTAGTGCGGGTTGTGCAGGGAGCAGCCCAGGGGCCCGCCGCCCTGGCCCAGGAACACGTAGGCGCCGGGCTTTTGCTGCAGGAAGTAGGCGAAGTCCTCGCCGCCCATGGTGGGGTCCACGTCGCGCACCACGTTGCCCGCACCGAAAATCTTCTCGCCCACCCGCGCCGCGAATTCGGTCTCCCGGGAGCTGTTCACCGTGGCGGGGTAGCCGCGGGTGTACTTCACCTCGGCGCTGCCCCCCAGGGCCGCCGCCACGCCCTGTGCGATCTCCCGGCAGCGGCGCTCCGCCAGGTCGCGGGTCTCGGCGCGGAAACTGCGCACGGTACCCAGCAGATGTACGGCGTCGGGAATCACGTTGAAGGCGCCCGTCTGGCTGGTGTGCAGGGAGCAGATGCTCACCACCACCGCGTCCACGGGCGCCACGTTGCGGCTGGCCACGGTCTGCAGCGCGCTGATCACCTGGGCCGCCACCACCACGGGGTCCACCGCCAGGTGGGGCATGGCGGCGTGGCCGCCGCTGCCATGGATCGTGATGGCGATCTCGTCGGTGGCCGCCATTACCGGTCCGGCGCGCAGCGCGATGCGGCCCGGCGGCAGCTCGGGCCAGTTGTGCAGGGCGTACACCTCGTCAGCGGGGAAGCGCTCGAACAGGCCCTCCTGCACCATCACGTTGCCGCCGCCGCCGTGCTCCTCGGCGGGCTGGAAGATCACGTAGGCGGTACCGTCGAACTGGCGGGTCTGCGCCAGGTAGCGCGCCGCGCCCAGCAGCATGGTGGTGTGGCCGTCGTGGCCGCAGGCGTGCATGCGGCCCTCGTGGCGCGAGCGGTGGCCGCGCTCGGCGGCCTCGTGCATGGGCAGGCAGTCCAGGTCGGCGCGCAGGCCGATGCCGCGGCCGCGAGAATCTTCGCGGCCCGGAATCACGCCCACCACGCCGGTGCCGGCCAGGCCGCGGTGCACCTCGACGCCCCACTGCGCCAGGTGACCGGCCACCAGGTCGGCGGTGCGCCGCTCCTGGAAGGCCAGTTCGGGATGCATGTGGATGTCGCGGCGGATGGCCGTGAGTTCGGCGTGCCAGCGGCGCACGTGCTCGACGGGATTGGACATGGATCGCTCCTTCAGTGGGCCGCGCGGGCGTCGGCGCGCAGCCGCGGGTCGATGGCGTGGTAGAGCAGGTCCACCACCAGGTTGATGGTCACGAACACCAGCGCGATCAGGCACAGGTAGGCGGCCATCACGGGCACGTCGGCGAACATCACCGACTGGATGAACAGCAGCCCCATGCCCGGCCACTGGAACACCGTCTCGGTGATGATGGCGAAGGCGATGATGGCGCCCAGCTGCAGCCCGGCCACGGTGATCACGGGCAGCAGCGCGTTACGCAGGGCGTGGCGGAAGTGCACCGAGCGGTCGGGCAGGCCGCGGGCGCGGGCGAAGCGGACGAAGTCGGCGCGCAGCACCTCCTGCATCTCGGCGCGCGTGAGCCGCATGATGAGCGTCATCTGGAACAGCCCCAGAGTGATAGCCGGCAGCACCAGAGCCTTGAGGCCCGAAACCGTGAGAAGCCCCGTGCTCCACGCCCCCAGCATCACCGTCTCGCCACGGCCAAAGGAAGGCAGCCAGCCCAGCTGCACGGCGAACAGCAGGATCAGCAGAATGCCGATCAGGAAGGTGGGCAGGGACACGCCCGCCAGCGACACCGCCAGGAACACCTGCGACAGCCACGACCGCGGCTTGAGCGCCGAGTACACCCCCATGGGGATGCCGGCCGCCAGGGCGAACAGCGCCGCCGCAATCGCCAGCTCCACGGTGGCGGGCAGGCGCTCGGCGAACAGCGTGGACACCGGCCGCAGCTGCTTGAGCGACAGCCCGAAGTCCCCCTGCACCGCGCGCGACAGGAAGGCCCCGTACTGCACGTGAAACGGGCGGTCCAGGCCCAGGTCGGCGCTCATGCGCGCCCGGTCCTCGGGTGTGGCGTCCTGCCCCAGCATGAACACCACCGGATCGCCCACGAAGCGAAACAGCGCAAAGGCGATCAGGCCCACCACCAGCATCACCACGGCGGCCTGCACCAGACGTCGGAGGGCGAAGGCGAGCATCGGCGAGCGCGGGTGACCCTACGGCGAGCGCGCGCGGCTCAGGGTTGCAGCGGCGCCGCCGCGCGAGCCGGGCGGACAGGGTCCGAAGGCCGGTTCACGCCGCGTCAGTCCTCGAGCAGGCTGCGCAGCATCCACGCGGTCTTCTCGTGGATGTCCAGGCGCTGGGTGAGCAGGTCGAGGGTGGGCTGGTCGTTGGCGCCATCGGCCACCCGCACCAGGCCGCGGGCGGTGCGCGCCACGGTGTCGTGCCCCTTGATGAGCTGCGCCACCATCGCCTCGGCCCTGGGGACTCCGGACACCTCCTTCACGCTGGAGAGCCGGGCGAATTCGGCGTAAGTGCCCGGTGCGGGGAACCCCAGGGCGCGGATGCGCTCGGCGATGGGGTCCACCGCGTTCCACAGCTCGGTGTACTGCGCCATGAACATGGCGTGCAGGGTGTTGAACATGGGCCCCTTCACGTTCCAGTGGAAGTTGTGGGTCATGAGATAGAGCGTGTAGGTGTCGGCCAGCAGCCGCGAGAGCCCTTCGGAGATGCGGGTGCGATCCTTCAGGCCGATGCCGTTGTCGATGGCCGCGGCCTTGCGGGCGGGGGACTTGGAAGCCATGGAAACTCCTCGGAAGATGACGAAAACACGCGGCTGAACCGCCATGCCCCGATTGTATAGGGCGGGCCCGCCGGACAGGCGCGCCGCGCGTGCTAGCATCCCGCTCCCGCAACCGGGCAGCACCCTGCCATGATCTCCATCACTCTCAACGGATCACCGCATCCGCTGTCCGCGCCGGTGCCCGTGGGCGTGCTGCTGGAACAACTCGGCCACGCCGGGCGCCGCGTGGCTGTGGAGCGCAACGGCGAGATCGTGCCCCGCAGCCGCCACCCCGACACCCTGCTGCAGGACGGCGACGTGGTGGAGATCGTGGTGGCCGTGGGCGGGGGCTGAACCCGACACCTCCCGGAGCCTGTCATGCACCGCCTGACCATCGCCGGCAAGACCTACCGCTCCCGCCTGCTGGTGGGCACGGGCAAGTACCGCGACTTCGAGCAGACCCGCCTGGCCATCGAGGCGAGCGGCGCGGACATCGTCACCGTGGCCATTCGCCGCACCAACATCGGCCAGAACGCGGGCGAGCCCAACCTGCTGGACGCCGTGCCGCCGTCGAAATACACCATCCTGCCCAACACCGCCGGGTGCTACAGCGCCGAAGAGGCGGTGCGCACCCTTCGCCTGGCGCGCGAGCTGCTGGACGGCCACGCGCTGGTGAAGCTGGAGGTGCTGGGCGACCCGAAGACGCTGTTCCCCAACGTGATTGAGACCCTGCGCGCCACCGAAACGCTGGCCCGCGAGGGCTTCGAGACCATGGTCTACACCTCTGACGATCCCATCGTGGCGCGCCAGCTGGAGGACGCTGGCGCGGTGGCGGTGATGCCGCTCGCCTCGCTTATCGGCTCGGGCATGGGCATCCTCAACCCGTGGAACCTCCAGATCATCATCGACCAGGCCAAGGTGCCGGTGCTGGTGGATGCGGGCGTGGGCACGGCCTCGGATGCGGCAGTGGCCATGGAGCTGGGCTGCGACGGCGTGCTCATGAACACGGCGATTGCCGCGGCGCGCGACCCGGTGCTCATGGCCACGGCCATGAGCAAGGCCGTGCAGGCCGGCCGCGAGGCCTTCGTGGCGGGACGCATGCCAAAGAAGGTGTACCAGGCCACACCCAGTTCGCCCGAGAGCGGGGTGATCGGCTCGGCGCCGAAGGCGGCCTGACTTGCCGGTGCGGTCTTGAACGAGGAAGCGCTGCACCGGGACGGGCCCGGGGACGGGTCGCCGCACCGGCCCATTCGCAGCTTCGTGCTGCGCCAGAGCCGCACCTCCGCAGCCCAGCAGCGCGCGGTGGACTCGCTGCTGCCGCGCTGGGGCGTCGAGTACGCAGGGCAGCCGCTGCATCTTGAAGCCGCCTTCGGCCGTCGCGCACCGGTGGTCCTGGAAATTGGCTTCGGCATGGGCGAGAGCACGGCGGCCTGTGCGGCGCTGCATCCAGAGCAGGATTTTCTGGGGGTGGAGGTGCACACGCCGGGCGTGGGCAACCTGCTCAAGCTGATCGACGCGCAGGGGCTGCGCAACGTGCGCGTCGTGCGTCACGATGCCGTGGAAGTGCTGCGGCACATGCTCACGCCGGACAGCCTGGCGGGGGCGCACGTGTTCTTCCCCGACCCGTGGCCCAAGAAGCGCCACCACAAGCGGCGGCTGCTCCAGCCGCCCTTCGTGGAACTGCTGGCCGGGCGTCTCGCGCCCGGTGGCTACGTGCATCTGGCCACCGACTGGGAGGAGTACGCGCAGCAGATGCTGGCGGTGCTGTCGGCCGAACCGCTGCTGGAGAACGCGGCGGCGGGCTTCGCGCCGCGGCCGGAATCGCGTCCGCTGACGAAGTTCGAGCAGCGCGGCCTGCGGCTGGGCCACGGGGTGTGGGACCTGCTGTTCCGGCGCCGCGCGGCCTGAGACAGCCCCTCAGTCCAGGAAGATCTCCAGCAGTTCATTGAGAAACCGCCGCCCCAGCGCCGTGGGCTGCACGCGCCGGTGGTCGCGGGTGAGCAGGCCGCGGGCCTCCGCCGCGTCAAGGCGCGACGCGACGGAGGCCAGGGGCAGGCTCGTGCGCTCGGTGAACAGCCCCGTTTCGAAGCCCTCGTTCAGGCGCAGCGCGTTCATCATGAACTCGAAGGGCAGCTCCGCCGCGGCCACATCGATGGCGGTCTGCACCGCATCGCCAGCCAGCGCCTTCTCCATGTATTCGCGCGGGTGCTTCCACTTCACGTGCCGCGTGACGCGGTCGCGCTGGCTGAGCTTGCCGTGGGCGCCCGCGCCGATGCCCAGGTAGTCGCCGAAGGACCAGTAGTTCAGGTTGTGGCGGCACTCTCGGCCCGGCAGGGCGAAGGCCGAGGTCTCGTAGTGGCGGTAGCCGGCCTCTTGCAGCAGCGCCTCGATGCGCTCCTGCATGAGCGCGGCGGCATCATCGTCGGGCAGTGGCGGCGGGAAGCGGTGGAACAGCGTGTTGGGTTCGAGGGTGAGGTGGTAGGCGCTCACGTGCGGCGCGCCCTCGGCCACGGCGCGCGCCACGTCGGCCACCGCCTGCTCCGGCAATTGGCGCGGCAGGGCGTACATCAGGTCGAGATTGAAGTTGTGGAAGTGCTGCCGCGCGATGGCCACGGCGCGCAGCGCCTCGGCGCCGTCGTGCACGCGGCCCAGCGCCGACAGGTGCACGGGGTCGAAGCTCTGGATGCCGACGGACAGGCGGTTGATGCCCAGCGCCCGGTAGGCGGCGAAGCGGCCGCTCTCGAAGGTGCCGGGATTGGCTTCGAGCGTGATCTCGGCATCCGCCCGGATGGGCAGCAGCGCGCGCGCCGCGCCCAGGAAGCGGTCGATGGCCTCGGGGGAGAACAAGCTCGGCGTGCCGCCACCGAAGAACACCGTGGACACCTCGCGCCCCCACACCTGGGGCAGGGACTGCTCCAGATCGGCGATGAGCGCATCCACATAGCGCACCTCGGGCAGCGCGCCGGCGCCGCCCTCGCCGCGATGCTCGTGGGAATTGAAGTCGCAGTAGGGGCACTTGCGGATGCACCAGGGCACGTGCACGTACAGCGACAGCGGCGGCAAGCCCTCGAAGCGCACGGCGGCGGGCTCGCGGCGGTGCAGGCAGATGGCGGTCATGGTTCGAGTCTAGCGTGCCGGACGCAGCCCCGGCCCGGAGAGGCGGCGCGATCCGGTCCGGCCCGTGCGATGATTCCGACGGTCCGGCGCCCCTCGAACATCTGGCACGTCGCTAGAGGTGGAGGCATGCCCGCAACCGTTGGAGGCGCACCCCGAATGAGCACGCTCACAAAACTCGCCCTGCACCTGATGGGACGGGTCGGACCGCGCCCATCCGGCGCCGATGCGCCGGCCACCGTGGCGCTTCCACCACCGGATCGCGATGGCGGCGCGCCGCTGATGCGCGCCCTGGCTCGGCGCCAGTCGTCGCGGACCTTCCGCGCCGAGCCGCTGAGCCTGCAGCAACTGGGCGACCTGCTGTGGGCGGCTGACGGCCTCAACCGCCCGGCTGACCACGAACACACCGCGCCGTCGGCCATGAACGCCCAGGAGATCGACATCTACGCGGCGCTCGCGGCCGGCCTATACCGCTACGACGCCGAGGGACACGCGCTGGTGCTGGAGTCGGCCACGGACATTCGCGCGCTCACCGGGCTGCAGGAGTTCGTGGACCACGCGCCACTGGACCTGATCTATGTGGCCGACCACGACCGCCTCAAGTTGGTACCCGAGGCCGCCCGGGCGGTGTACGCCGCCGCCTGCGCCGGGGCCATCGCCCAGAATGTCTATCTGTACTGTGCCTCGACCGGCCTGGCCACGGTGGTGCGAGGCTGGTTCGACCGGGGCGCGCTGGAACAGGCGCTGGGCCTGGGCCCGAACCGGCATGTGGTGCTTGCACAGACCGTGGGGGTTGCAGCCTAGCGGCGCAGCTTGGCAGACGGGCCCCCAGCCACGGGGCGCGATCAGATTCCCAGCAACCTTGCGATGATGGACTTGGCCACGAATCCGATCATGCCAAAGGCCAGCACGAAGAACAGGATGAAGGTGCCCATGCGGCCGGCCCTGGACTCGCGCGCCAGGTTCCAGATGATGAACAGCATGAACAGCATGAAGCCGCCCATCCCCACCGTGAGGCCGAACTCGGAGACCTGTTCCTCGCTCCACACGGCGCGGGCCCTCAGGGGCGGGGCGGCAGGCTGTCGGCGTCGATGACATCGCGGTAGGCGTGCCAGGTGGCGTGGCCAATCACCGGAATGGTCACCAGGAAGCCGAGCATCAGGGTGGCCATGGACAGGGCCGTGGCCAGCATGATCAGGCTTGCCCACACGCCCATGGCGATGGGGTTTTCAGCAACCGCCAGCACGCTGGCGCGCACCGCCCACGAAAGGCTCACCTGGCGGTCCAGCAGCAGGGGCACCGACACCACCGTGACCATGAACACCACCGAAGCGCCCAGACCGCCCAGCACCAGCCACAGCGGGAACAGCGCCGCCGACTCCGAGGCCACCAGCAAACGCACCGCATCGAGCAGGCCCTGGGGCTGACCGCGTCCGAACACCCAAAGCAGCGTGGCCGTGAGCGCCACCCACAGCGTTCCCGCCACCGCCAGGCCAACGCCCAGCCACACCAGCGGCCGGGTGCCTCGTCGCCAGGCCGCCAGCGCGTCGGCCAGCCTGGGGCGCGCGCCAGCGGCCAGGCGGCGGCTCAGCTCATAGAGCCCGGTGGCGAGGATCGAACCCACCAGTACGAACCCCGACAGGGCGCCGGGCAGCAGTTGCCAGACGTGCAGCGCCACCGCTGTGATGGCCCATCCGCTGCAGGTCACGAAAGCGCCGTGCAGCAGCCCGGGGCCCGGCACCTGCGTGAAGTCGCGCCAGCCGGCGGCGAGCCAGGCCAGCGGCCGTGCGGCGGGGATGGAACGGACCCGTGGCGCGGGTGAAGCTGGCGACATGGGCGCGGCCGCGGCTTGCCTCAGGAAGGTTCGGCGGGCGGTGCCGGCGAGTCCTGCTCGGCCACCCAGGCGAGCGCCAGCTCGTAGGTGACAGCCAGCACCACCGGACCCACGAAGCTGCCGATGATGCCGAAGGACAGCAGCCCGCCCCCCCCCACCACGAAGAAGGGGAGCACGGGGCGCATAACGC
>DAIPHN010000055.1:0-17639 GCA_036771335.1 Burkholderiales bacterium | reverse complement strand
AGCGCACGTCGGGCTTGTCGATGCCCATGCCGAAGGCGATGGTGGCCACCACCACAACCGCCTCGTCGCGCTGGAAGCGCTCCTGCACCCCGGCGCGCGTGGCGGCGTCCATGCCGGCGTGGTAGCCCAGAGCGGTGATGCCGTGAGCGGAGAGCCAGGCGGCGGTTTCGTCCACTTTGCGGCGGGTGAGGCAGTAGACGATGCCGGCCTCGCCGAGGTGCTCGTCGCGGATGAAGCGCAGCAGCTGGGCGCGGGCGTCGGCCTTGTCGACGATGGCGTAGCGGATGTTGGGGCGGTCGAAGCTGGACACGAACACCCGCGCCTCGCCGAGCTGCAGGCGCGCCGTGATCTCCTCGCGCGTCTGGGGGTCGGCGGTGGCCGTGAGGGCGATGCGCGGCACGGCCGGAAAGCGCTCGTGCAGCACCGACAGCTGCAGGTACTCGGGCCGGAAGTCGTGCCCCCATTGCGATACGCAGTGCGCCTCGTCGATGGCGAACAGGGCGATCCGCACGCGCCCCAGCAGTTCGATACAGCGCGGTGTCACCAGGCGCTCGGGGGCCACGTACAGCAGGTCGAGCTCGCCCGCCTCCAAGGCGTGCTCCACGGCGCGTGCCTGGCGCGCATCGAGGGTGGAATTGAGGAATGCGGCGCGCACGCCCAGCTGGGAGAGCGCGCTCACCTGGTCGTGCATGAGGGCGATGAGCGGCGAGACCACCACGCCCGTGCCGGGCCGCAGCAGGGCCGGCAGTTGGTAGCACAGCGACTTGCCCCCGCCCGTGGGCATGAGTACCAGCGCGTCGCCGCCCGCCGCCACGTGGCCCACGATCTCTTCCTGCGCGCCGCGGAAGCCGGGGTGCCCGAACACACGGCGCAGCGTTTCCACGGCCGCCTCCGCGGAGGCCTGTTGCGCGCCGGGCGTTTGCGGCTTGGCGGGGGGCGGTGCGGCGGGTGAGGGAGGCTTCATGGGGCGAGTGTGCCCGAGGACGAACCCGGGCGGCGAGCTCCGGCATGCTCCGGGGGTGCGGAAAAAGGACTGGACAGGCGGGGTTTTTTAGATATAGTTCACAGCGTTGGTCTGCCAGCCGCCTCATCCGGTTTGCGGCATACAGACCCCGGTCGAGGCCTTTCTGGCCCGCCGTCTCTCCAATCCTGCTGGTGCATCTGCCTGAACCGGTCCACGGTTTTCCGTGGCAGGCCGATCGCAGGAGAAACGCTTGTCACAGTCGTTCGAAGGTCTCGGGCTGCGCGCGGAGCTTTGCCGCGCGGTCTCCGAAGAGGGTTACACCAGTCCCACGCCCATCCAGGCGGAAGCCATCCCGCCCATTCTCGAAGGGCGCGATGTGCGTGCCGCGGCCCAGACGGGCACCGGCAAGACCGCGGGTTTCGCGCTGCCCCTGTTGCAGCGGCTGGCCGCCGCGGGAGAAGCTCCCGCGCCCGGGCCGTTGCGCGCTCTGGTGCTCACGCCCACCCGTGAGCTGGCGCTCCAGGTGCATGAGAGCATCACGGCCTATGGCCGTCACCTGCCTCTCTCGTCCACGCTGGTGTTCGGCGGCGTGGCCATGGGTCCCCAGGTGGACGCGCTGGCGACGGGCGTGGATATCCTCGTGGCCACGCCCGGCCGCCTGCTGGACCACGTAGCCGAGAAGACCGTCGATCTCGGGTCCGTGGAGATCCTCGTGCTGGACGAGGCCGACCGGATGCTCGACATGGGCTTCGTCCACGACATCCGCAAGGTGCTTGCGCTGCTGCCCGCGCGTCGCCAGAACCTGCTGTTCTCGGCCACCTTCCCCCCCGAGATAGTGGAGCTGGCCAGTGCGCTGCTGCACGACCCGGTGGCTGTCCAGGTGGCGCGGCCCAATTCCGACGCCGAACTGGTGGCTCAGAAGGTTCACCCGGTGGACCCGGCCCGCAAGCGCGAGCTGCTCTGCCATCTCGTGCGCGAGGGAGACTGGCAGCAGGTGCTGGTGTTCACCCGAACAAAGCACGGCGCCAACCGCCTGGCCATGCAACTGGTCAAGCAGGGCATCACCGCCGACGCCATCCATGGCAATCGCAGCCAGCCCCAGCGCCTGCGCGCCCTGAAGAACTTCAAGGATGGCGCGATCCGGGTGCTGGTGGCCACGGACATCGCTGCACGGGGCATCGACATCGAGGAGCTGCCCCACGTGGTCAATTACGATTTGCCGCGCGTGCCCGAAGACTACGTGCACCGCATCGGCCGCACCGGGCGGGCAGGTAACGCGGGCGAGGCCGTGTCGCTGGTCACGCCCGAGGATGAGCCGCTGCTCACCGACATCGAGAAGCTGTTGCAGAAGGGTATCGAGCGCGTTGTCCTGGCGGGGTACGAGCCCGGCCGGAGCGCACCCGAGGGTGCCGCGCCGCCAGGGCCGCGGGAGCTCCAGGCCCGCCGCGCCGAGTCGCCGCGCCGGGAACGCGAGCCCCGGGCGCCGCGCATCCAGGGCGAGGCCGTGCCAGCCCAGATGCGTGAGGAGCGTCAGCCCGTGGAGGCTCGCGCCGAGCGGCCACCGCGCCTCCAGGGAGAGGGCTCGCCAGCCCAGGCGCGCGAGGAGCGCCAGCCCCTCGATTCGCGGGCCGAGCGGCCCCCTCGTCAGACGCGCCGCAGCCCGCCTTCGCTGCTGCGCGGGCCGGTGGATGAGCGGGTGTTGCAGGCACGCGGCAATGTGGCGCTGCCAGGTGAAGATCGCTGGAACGACGCCATGGCCCTGGACGAGGAAGAGGACGACGAAGACCATCGCCAGCCGCTGTCCAACGAGTCGTCGCTGTTCCCCTCATCGGGGCGGGTATTCGGAGAGCCGCGGATGCGCGGCGCCGGGCGGCCGGGCGGCGGCGGGGGGGAGGCGGCGGGAACGCGGACGGCAATCGCTCTCCCCGGCTCGAAGGGCAGAAGAAGCGCGGCGGGGGCAAGCCCGGCGGCGGACCGCGCCGCCGCGGCAAGGGTGCCGGCCCGTCGCAGGCACCCGCCGGCAATCCGCGCCGAGCGGGTTGACGCGAGGGCTGGCCCGCTCTGGCGGGAAAGCGCGGCGAGGGCGCACGCCCTCGCAGCAGCGCCCGCCCCGACCGGGGCCCCCGGGGCTGGCGCTTCGCCCGGGTCAGCGTAGCGGCAGGAACGGCCTGGGCATCGCTTCCCGGGCCGCCACGCCGTCCTTCTTGCCCGCCGGCTGGCGGCGCAGTTCACGGAATTCGTCCAGTTCCCAGGGCCGCATGGCCAGCAGCAGCGTGGTGCTGCGGCGCTCTCCCACGGGCATGTGCTTGGACTCCTCGTGCAACTCTGCGAACTCGTTGGCCACGCGCTTGAGCCGCTGCACCAGCATCGCCTGCGTGGCCAGCGGCAGGGTCGCATTGGACAGCAGCAGGATCTCGTTCTCGCCGTCGAAGTGGGCGCGAAAGAACTCGTTCTGGGCGCGGGCCTTGAAGTACTGCTGGATCGGGCCGTTGGGGTGCCACGAGAAGGTACGGCTCACCTTGAGGCGAATGCGGTTCTCCGGCAGCAGCTCGAGGAACTCGATCTTCTCCAGCTTGAGCAGCAGCTTGATGACCTCGGCCTTGGTGAGATCGTAGACGGCGACCATGTCGTCCACCGACAGGTGGTTCAGCGTGCACACGGCCACCAGCAGCAGGCGCAGGTCGGCCATGATCACCCGCTCCTGGGAGAGGTCAAGTTGGGAGATCACGTCCTTCCCCCGATCGGTTTCGCGCACCAGCTCCACCATGCGGATGCCGGCCACCTGGCATATCTGCTCGAAACGCTCGAGCGTGAGGCCGCCGCGTGACAGCAGCCGCTTGACGCTCGCCTCGCTCAACTCCAGCCGGCGAGCCACTTCCGCGTAGGTGATGCGCTTTGCCCGCAGCGCGCGCTTGAGCGCGTCCATCAGTGCGGTGGTCTCGATCATGTCTTCTCCCAGGAGGCTGTCGTGGCCTTGGACTGTGCTGTCCCTCGATGGCAGTCGCATATTGCGATACCGGCCAGGGAGATGGCAACCACCTTGTCCCCTGGCCCGCGGCCGGTGTTGCCCGCGGAGCAGCATCCGGGTGTGCGCGAGCCGCGCATGCCCGCGAGACCGAAGGGAGGAGACCATGGAATGCACGAAGATCGAAAACGCTTTCCGCCAGGCGCTGGAGCGCCGCAACGCCTGCGCGCGCCCGCGACCGCATGCCAGCCGGGCAGGTTTGCCGGCGCCTGACCTGCGCGGTCAGTCGCCGCGGGTTGCCGCTCAGGAGATCGACTATGACGGCGTTGCCGGCACGGGGATATCCGTCTGAGTCCCCCGGACTCGCGCTCGACGGGCCCGCCTTCGCTGCGGGCCCGTCCGGTTTTCCGCGGGGTGTTCAGGCGCCTGCGGCGGCGAGCCGGGCGCGGATATCCTCGATACGCTGGCGATTCACCCCCATGTCGCTGTGGCCCACGCGCGATGCGGAGCGCACGTGGACGATCCCTCCCTCGGGGGCGAACCAGAATTCCACATCGTCCACATAGCCCATCAGGGCGCTGACGTACTCCGCGTAAAGGTAATCCGGAGTCTGTTCCACGATGCGGGTGCGCGGCGTTGCGCGGACGATGCCGAGCAATGCGGCGAGGGCCGATTCCCGAGTGCCGTGGTACTGGAGCGGCGCGATGGCGTGGTAGCCGCCCTGGGCCTGGCTGCTCACGCAGTTGGGGGTGGCCGGAGGCGGCTTGAGCTTGCCGTTGCGCACCCCGAGGTCGGATGGACGTTTACCGCTGAATAATCCCATAGGGTTTTCCCGGTTGGTGGTTGACCCGCCCGCTCCCCCGGCGCTCCGGGGTAGCGGGCGTTATGATGCCGCTGTTTGCCGCGCCGCGCGCGGCCCGTTCCAGCGAATCTCTCCCGGCGTCGGGACATGCACCGTGCTTTCAGTCACCCAGGTATTGCTCGGCCTGAATATGGCCGTGTTCGCGTTGCAGGGCCTGTGGCCCGCGTCGCTCGAGGTGTTCGCCCTCTGGCCGCCCGCGCCACCCGGGTCGCTGGATCATCCCGGTTTCCAGGTGTGGCAACTGGTGAGCTACGGCTTCCTGCATGGCAGCCTGCTGCATCTGGGCTTCAACATGCTGGCCCTGTGGATGTTCGGCCGCGACGTGGAGGGCGTGCTCGGATCACGCCGCTTCGCGCAGTACTACCTCACCTGCGTGGTGACGGCCGCCATAGTGCAGCTGTTCACCATGGATCTCATGGGAGCGCCGCCTTACCCCACGGTGGGGGCATCGGGGGGGGTGTTCGGCCTGCTGCTCGCCTTCGGGCTGTTGTTTCCGCGGCGGGTGGTGATGCTGCTGATCCCTCCCATCCCGTTGCCGGCCCGGGTGTTCGTGGTGGTGTACGGCATTATCGAATTGGTGCTCGGCGTGACCGGAACCCAGTCGGGCGTGGCGCACTTCGCCCACCTGGGCGGGCTGGCTGGCGGGTTCCTGCTGCTGCAGCACTGGCGCGGACGCTGGCCTTTCTCACGATGATGCCGGCGCCGTGAGCCCACTTCGTTCTGCCGCGCCGCGGATCATGGTCCTCGCCCCGGGCGCGGTACGGGCAGGTCCGCTTCGCCGCCGGAGGTCTGCGCCATGAGCCGCGCTGGCGGTCCCGTCTGCCTGGTGATCGGTGCCGGCGAGAACCTCGGCGCAGCTATCGCCCGCCGCTTCGCGCGCGAAGGTTTTCATGTGGCGGCCACGCGCCGCCGCGGCGACCTCGAGGCGCTCGCCGGGCAGATCCGCGCCGCTGGCGGCGCCTGCACGCCGATCCACTCGGACACCCGCGACGAGGCGGCGGTGCGGGCGCTCTTCGAGCAGGTGGAATCCACCCTCGGCCCGGTGCGCGTGCTGGTGTTCAACGTGGGCGGCAACGTGCGCTTTCCCATCGCCGACACCACTGCCCAGGTGTATCGCAAGGTGTGGGAGATGTGCGCCTTCGGCGGCTTCCTTGCCGGACGCGAGGCGGCGATCCGCATGGGGCCCCGGGGCGAGGGTACGATCCTGTTCACGGGCGCCACCGCCAGCCTGCGGGGCGCGAGCGGCTTCGCCGCCTTCGCGGGCGGCAAGCACGCCTTGCGCGCCCTGGCCCAGAGCATGGCGCGCGAGCTGGGCCCTGCGGGCATTCACGTAGCCCACGTGGTGATCGACGGGCCCATCGAAAGCGAAGCCACCCGCCAGCTGTTCCCCGAGCTGTTCGCGGCCCGCGGCCCCCAGGGCATCCTGCAGCCCGACGCCATCGCGGAGATCTACTGGCAGTTGCACGCCCAGCCCCCCAGCGCCTGGACCTTCGAAGCGGATGTGCGCACCTTTGTGGAACCCTGGTAGCAATCCCCCTAACTCCGGGAGAATCCCATGACCAAGTCGGTAACGTTCTTCTACGACTACGTGAGCTCCGCCAGCTACCTGGCGTGGACCCAGCTGCCCGCCATGTGCGTGCGCCACGGCGCTGTGCTGGAGCGCAGGCCGATTCTGCTTGGCGGGCTGTTCAAGGCCGTGGGCAACGTCTCACCGCTACATGTACCGGCGAAATTCGCCTGGATGATCGCCGACCAGGAGCGCTTCGCGCGGCGCTACGGCGTGCCGTTCGTGAAGAGCGAGCGCTTCCCCTTCAACACCGTGGCGGCCATGCGCGGCGCCATCTGGGCGCGCCGGCTGGGGCGGCTGCCGGCCTGGGATGAGGCCTTCTTCAAGGCCGGCTGGGGCGAGGGGCGCGACATCGGCGACCTGGAGACGGTCAAGGCCATTGCCGCCGCGGCGGGCTTCGATGCCGAGGCCTTCGCCGCCGCCATCCAGACCGACGAAATCAAGCAGGCGCTGGTGGATGCCACCGCCGAGGCGGTGGCCGCCGGCGCCTTCGGTGCGCCCACCTTCGTGGTGGACGGGGTGCTGCACTGGGGGCAGGACCGGCTCGACTGGGTGGAGCAGGCGCTGGCGGCGGGTTGAGGCTCAGGCTGCGCCGCTGAAGGCCGGCCCGAGGGGGTGCAGGCGCGTGCCGGCGGCGAGCCGGCGCCAGGGAAAGTCCGCCGGGTCCGCCAGCATGGGTCCGGGAGCCTTGCACACCAGGATGCGCTCGGCGATGGGGGTGAAGTCGGCGCGGAAGTGCACCGAGCTCTTGTTCACCAGGATCGCCTCGCGGGTGGGCTCCACGCCGATGAAGCGGTACATCTCCTGGTCGGCGAGCTGGGGCTTTTCGCACGACACCACCACCCGCACGCCGCCGATGCGCAGGCAGGCTGAGGGGCCGATGCTCATGCGCGCCCCGCGGTAGAACGGGCCGGTGCAGGTGAAGCGGCCCTCCGACAGGCGCTCCACCACGAAGGGCGCGCGAAACGGCGCGTCGCCGGGAATGCGCGATTTTCCGCCCAGGGCGACGTCGATGGTGGCGCCCTCGCCGGCCGCGTGGGCTGCTCGCGCCGCTTCGGGATCGGCCATCAGACCCAGGGCGGCGCGTTCGGCGCGCGCCTCCACCAGGGCGCGCAGCATGCCCGTGGTGTCGGAGTCGCCGCCCGCGCCGGGGTTGTCCTGGGTGTCGGCGATCACCACCGGCCGGGTGGCGCTGCGGGCGATCTCGCGCGCCAGGCGCACACCCTCGGCGGGTGTGAAGATCTCCTGCGCGAAGGCCGCCTCCTGCCGTGCCACCGCGTCGTGCAGCGCCGCCACGGCCTGCTCCACCGCCTCAGCCTGCTCGCCGTAGCCGAACACCACCGGCCCGCATTCGTCAAAATCCGCCGCCGGAAAACCGGGCGTGAAGGACAGCGCCGCGATGCCGGGGCCCTCCAGCTGCTCCAGGCGACGGTACAGGCTACCGGTGGGCTCCAGCAGCGTGCACTGCGAGCCCAGCGGGATGAGGAAGGGCAGGCGCCGCTTCGCCAGGTGCGGGCGCGGGCCGCCGTCCAGCAGCCGCTGCAACAGCCGCGCCACGCGCGTGCCGGTGTCGGCCATGTCCACGTGAGGGTAGGTGCGGTAGGCCGCCAGCGCGTCGGCGGCCTCGGTCATGCGGTGAGTGACATTGGCGTGCAGGTCGAGGCTGGCCACCACCGGCACACGATCGCCCACCAGGGCGCGCACCCGGGCGAGCAGCTCCCCCTCGCCGTCGTCCACGTGTTCGGTGACCATGGCGCCATGCAGGTCCAGGTACACGGCGTCCACGGGCAGCGTGGCGCGCAGGTCGTGGAGGATCATGCCCGCGATGCGCTCGAAGGCATCCTCGGTGACGTGGGCGCTGGGGCTCGCGGCGGCCCAGACGAGCGGCACCAGAGTGTGACGGGCCTTCATGGCGTCCACGAAGCCGGTGACGGGCAGGTTGATGCCCGCGGTGCCGTCGAACAGGTCGGCCCCGCGCAGCAGCGGCGGCCATCCGCCTCCCCGGGCGAAGGTTTCGAATTCGGCCTTGCTGGGCGCGAAGGTGTTGGTCTCGTGCTGGAAGCCGGCGACCGCGATCTTCATGGCCGGAGCTCTGGATTGGAACGGGCGGCGAGCAGCGCGAGAACGGCCTCCGGCCGCGGGATCGGCGCCACGGCGCCGAAGCCCGTGCAGGTAAGGGCGGCCGCCGCGTTGGCGTAGCGCAGCGCGGCCTCGAAGCCGTCCCCGGCGGCGATGCGGGCCATGAAGCTGCCAGCGAAGCAGTCGCCCGCGCCGGTGGCGTCTTGGCATTCGATGGCGTGCCCAGGCAGGCGCAGCGTGCGATGGCCATCGGAGGCGAGTACGCCCTCCGGGCCGAGCTTGAGGGCCACGTGCCGTGCGCCGAGGCGCAGCGCCCACTCCAGGATGGCCTCGGGCTGCGCCTCGCTGCACAGGGCGCGGGCATCCTCCAGGCTCGGAAGAAAGTAGTCGCTCGCACCCGCCGTGCTGCCGATTACCGCGCGGGCGCGCGCCAGAGGCCAGAGGCGAGTGCGCAGGTTGGAGTCGTACACGACCTTCGCGCCCGCGCTGCGGGCGATCTCGATGGCTGCCAGAGCGGCGTCGCAGGCGCTGCTGCTGATGGCCTGGGTGATGCCAGAGGTGTGCAACAGGCGGGTGGAACGCAGCGGCGCCGCCGGCAGGTTGGCCGGCGAGAGCCGGCTGGCCGCCGAGCCGGCGCGGCGGTAACTGAATGTGTGCCCCTCAGGTCCGTGGGTGACGAAGTACACGGCGGTGGGCGCCTCTGGGTCGGTCTCCGCGAAAGTGTCGTCCACGCCCTCGTTGCGCCACAGGTCGCGCAGCAGCCGGCCGAACGCGTCGTCGCCCAGCCGGGTGATGTAGGCGGTGCGCGCCCCCTGGCGCGCCGCCGCGATCACGGCGTTCATGGTGTCGCCGCCGAAGCCCTGCAGGTAGTTGCGGGGCTCCCGCGGAGCCTGGTTGAACTCGATCATGGGCTCGCCCACGGAGACCACGTCATAGCGCAGGGTCATGGATTCACACCTGCTCGCGGCCGAGGAAGCGCGCCGCGCGGGCGATGACCCGGGCCGTGTTTCCGGCCTCCAGCGCGGCGAGGTCGAAGACATGGTTGCCCACGCCCACCACGGCGGCGCCGGCGCGGCGCCAGTCCTCCAGGTTGTCCAGATTCACGCCGCCGGTGGGGCAGAGGGGAATGTGCGGAAAAACCGCCCGCAGCGCGGCCAGATGTCCGGGGCCGCCAGAGGAGGCGGGAAACACCTTGACGATGTCCGCTCCCGAGCGCCAGGCCGCCAGCACCTCGCCAGGCGTGAAGCCCCCGGTCAGGCAGGCGGCTCCCGCCCCGTGGGCGAGCTCGCCCATGCCGGGCACCAGGCAGGGCGAAACCAGGTACTGCGCACCGGCATCGAGGCAGGCGCGCGCGGTTTCCAGGTCGAGGACCGTGCCCGCGCCCACCAGCAACCGGCTGTCGCCGCTAGCGCGCATTTCGCGGATCAGCGCCACGGCGTCGGGCGTAGTGAGGGTGATCTCCACCGTGCCGAAGCCGGCCTCGGCGAGGGCGGCGATGGCGCGCTCCGCGAGCGCGCGTGACGCCAAGCGCAGCACGGGGATGACGCGGGCGGCCAGCAGCGCGGAGGCGACAGGATGCATGAGGACGCATTGTCGCGGGGCTCTGGCGCTCAGGCAATGACCATTCGCGGGTGCTGCTGTGGCAACCCGCTGCGGGCGGCCGCGATGCTAGACTGAGTGCACTGCAACATCCGACGGGGGTTTCGCGCAATGCTCAAGGGGAAGTCAGCCATCGTCACGGGTTCCACCAGCGGCATCGGACTGGGCATCGCCCGCGCCCTGGCGGCGCAGGGCGTGAACGTGATGCTGAACGGTTTCGGCAATTCCAGCGAGATCAAGGCCGTGCGCAAGCAACTCGAAGCGGACTACGCCGTACGAACGCTCTACTCGGGCGCCGACATGAGCCGCCCCAAGGAAATCGCCACCATGTGCGCCGAGGCCGAAGCACAGTTTGGCGGGGTGGACATCCTGGTGAACAACGCGGGCATCCAGCACGTTTCGCCCGTGGAGGATTTCCCGGCGGAGAAATGGGACCAGATCATTGCCATCAACCTGTCTTCGGCCTTTCACACCATCCGCGTGGTCCTGCCCGGCATGCGCAGCCGCGGCTGGGGTCGCATCGTGAACATTGCCTCGGCCCACGGGCTGAGCGCCTCGCCCTTCAAGTCGGCCTACGTCGCCGCCAAGCATGGAGTGGTGGGGCTGACGAAGACGGTGGCCCTGGAGACCGCCCGCACGGCCATCACCTGCAACGCCATCTGCCCCGGTTACGTACTCACGCCGCTGGTGGAGCAGCAGATCGGCGACCAGGCGGCTGCGCACAAGCTGGCGCGCGACGATGTGGTCGAGAAGGTCATCCTGGAGAAGCAGCCTTCGAAGCGCTTCGTGCAGGTGGATGAGGTGGCGACGCTCGCCCTGTTCCTGTGCACGGATGGTGCTGCCAGCATCACGGGGGCGGCGCTGCCCATCGACGGAGGGTGGACGGCGGCGTAACGTTGACCCTCCCGCAACATGGCGCATTGGGCCATACTTTGGCCCATTGATCCCGGAGCACGCCGTGAGCAGCCAGCCGCTCGAGTACAAGGGCCTCACCCTTACCGTCAGCTTCGACGGCGAGCGCTGCATCCATGCCGGCGAGTGCGTGAAGGGTCTGCCGAAAGTCTTCGATGCCGCCCGTTCACCCTGGGTGGATCCGGATGCAGCCAGTGCCACCGCCGTGATGGGCGTGGTGGAGCGCTGCCCCAGCGGGGCGCTGCAGTATCGCTTCGGCAACGGGGCGAAGTCGGAGCGACCTCCGCGTGCCGCGTCGGTGACATTGCTGCCCCGGGGCCCCTTGCAGCTCCGCGGCGAGCTGCGTCTGTCGCGTGGGGCGGACGGCGCGCCCATCGCCGCCGGTACGCGACTCGCCCTGTGCCGTTGCGGCCACTCGGCGCGCAAGCCCTTCTGCGACGGTGCGCATGCCAGGGCGGGTTTCGACGATCCGGGTCTCTTGGGCGAGACCCCGCCTGCCAAGGCGCCACCAGGCGTGCTGCCCGCCGCGCCGGTGCTGCAGGTCCAGGTGCGCCCGGATGGGCCGCTCAAGTTGGGGGGCGAGTTCCACTTCCTCGACGGCGCCGGGCGGCTGCTGGGGGCGTGCCGCGAGGCGGCGCTGTGCCGCTGCGGGGCATCACGCAACAAGCCGTACTGTGACGGCAGCCATCGAGAGGCCGGCTTCGAGGCCGATTAGGTTCGGGGGCACGGGCCGGTACGCGGCCACCCGCGTTTCGGGAGAAATCGGATGTATCGGATGCTCGTAATTTCGACGATGGCGGCGCTGCCGCGGGCGGCAGCGGGCGTGTTCGCGGCCGGGGGCCTGGACGGGCTTCTGGAAGAGGAGCGCTCGGCGGGCCTGCTCACGGTGGCGCGCTTTGACGAGCACGCCTTCGATCAGGCGCCCGAGGGCATGCCCTATCGGGAGCTGCAGACCTTCCTGCGCGGCCGTCATCACTTCAACCAGCGCTGGGTGCAGTTCCCCTCCATCGGCGGAGACTGGGGGCTGGGGCCCACCTTCATCACCAACAAGTGCGTGGCCTGCCACGAGCGCGCCGGGCGCGGTTTCCCGCCAGAGGCGGCAGACGAGGATCCGCTGGCGCTGCTCATGCGGGTGTCGGTTCCCGGCGAGGGCCCCTACGGGAGCCCTAAGCCGCATCCGCACTACGGCGACCAGATCCAGAACCAGGGCATGATGGGGCAGGACCGCGACGACACTTTCCTGGGGGATCGCGTGCCGCCCGAGGCCAAGTGGTTTGTGGACTGGGAAGCCTCCATCGTGGCCTATGCCGATGGCGAAACCGTGGAGCTGCGCCGGCCGCGCATCCGCTGGGGGCCCACCTGGTTCGGGCCCATCGGCGAGCAGACCATGACCTCGCTGCGCCTCGCCCAGCCCATCCAGGGTCTGGGGCTGCTGGAGGTGGTGCCCGAGGAGGCGCTGCTGTCCATCGCCGCCGCCCAGAAAGCGCTTGGTTACAACGGGCGGCTGAATCGCGTGCGCGACGACATCAACGGCAGCACCGCGCCGGGCCGCTTCGGATGGAAGGCCAACGAGCCCAGCGTTGCCCAGCAGATTGCCGCGGCCTTCGCGGGCGACCTGGGCGTAACGTCCGACCTCTACCCCCAGATGAACTGCCCGCCCGTGCAGGTGGACTGCGCCGGGCAGCCGCCCGGCAATCAGCCGGAATTGATCGAAAGCGACTGGAAAGAGCTCACCTTCTGGGAGCAGTTGCTGGCGGTGCCGGCGCGCCGCAACGTGAAGGACCCGCGCTTCGCACGCGGCGCGGCGCTGTTCCGCGAGATCGAGTGCGCCGTCTGCCACGTGCCGGAGTTGCGCACCGCCGACAAGGTGGCCCACTCCCGCCTGCTTGCGGGACAGATCGTGCGCGCCTACACCGACCTGCTGGTGCACGACATGGGGGAGGGCCTCGCCGACGGCCGGCCCGACTACCTGGCTGGCCCGCGGGACTGGCGCACCCAACCCCTCTGGGGCCTCGGGCTCACGCGCGTGGTGAGCGGCCGGCCGCACATGGCGTTGCTGCACGACGGCCGCGCCCGCACCATGGCCGAAGCCATCCTCTGGCATGGCGGCGAGGCCGAGCGTTCGAAGGAGCGCTTCCGCATGCTGCCCAGGGAGCGGCGGGAGGACCTGCTGTTCTACCTTGAATCCATCTAGGGGGGCGCCTTGGACGCCAGCCAACTGCGCGCGCTGCAGGCGCCGCTCAAGGCGCGCTACCGGGAAGATCCCGCCAGCGCCCTGCACCGTTTCCGCGCCGAGGGCGTGCTGCTGCCCGGCCGGCCTTCGGTACGTGTCGAGACGGGTTTCGCCCGCTACGACGCCGGTCTGCATCCCAAGGCGGGCGGTGACGGCACCGAGGCATGTTCCGGCGATCTGCTGCTGGAATCGCTGGTGGCCTGCGCGGGCGTAACCTTCAACGCGGTGGCCTCCGCCATGGCGGTACCCTGGCGCTCGGTCAAGGTGGTGGTGGAGGGCGAGGGGGATTTCCGTGGCACCCTGGGCGTGGCGAGGGATGCGCCGGTGGGCATCACCGACATCCGGTTGCGCTTCGAGGTGGAGTCTCCCGCCAGCGACGAGCAACTGGCCAGCCTGCTTGCCCTGACCGAGCGTTACTGCGTGATCTTCCAGACCCTGCGCACGCCGCCGCGCGTGGCGGCGCAGGTGGTGCGAAGCGGCAGCTGACGGAGGCCCATCAGCCGGCTGCCAGGGCGGCGTAGGCCGCGGCGGCCAGCGGGCCCGGCGGTAGCGACGGGGCGGCCGGGCGCAGCCGCACGATCCAGGTGTCCCATGGCATCTCGTTCACCAGCGCGGGGTTGTCCTCCAGGGCGGGGTTGAAGGCGAGCACCTCCCCCGCCACCGGTGCGTGCACATCCACCGCCGCCTTGACCGATTCGAGCAGGGCCATGGCATCACCGGCGGCCACCCGTGCGCCTGGCTTTGCCTCGCCGGCAAACACCACGTCGCCGAGCATTTCCTGGCCGGAGTGGGTGACGCCCACCAGCACGGTCCCGTCGGGTTGGGGCAGCGCCCATTCGTGGGTATCGGTGTAGCGGCGATCGGCAGGGGGCATCATGGGCGGCATCCCGGAGAAGGGCGGAGGGTCGCGAGGATAGCGCAGGCGGTGCGCTTCAGCGGCACCGCGCGCCAGCGCGCCGGAGCGGCGTGTTGCTGGCGGCCGCGTCGGGGTCGGTGGCCGCGGACCACGCAGCCGCCGTTTCCCGCACCCGGGCGGGATCCAGGCACCCAAGCTGCCCGGTGGATTCGGAAGGTGCGGCGAAGCTGCGCGCGGCCAACGGCCACTTGCGGGTTTCGCGGGCGGGGTCCAGGTGCGTATTGGCGGCCAGCAGCGCATCGAGGCAGGGCTGCGGCGTTGACAGACAGTCGAGCCATGCGCGCCGCGCCAGTCCGACGAAGCGGTCGGCGGGTGGTGTGGCCAGCGCGGCGGCGGGGAGCACCAGCACGTTGCCCAGCAGGTCAGGGCCCCAGTCGCGCCACCACAGCGCGGCAAGCCGATCACCGAAGGCCGTGGCGTAGTCGAGATGGTGGTGGTAAAAACCATTGGCCGCCACGTCCACCGCACCGCTGGCAAGCGCCTCCACCTTGGCGTTGTTGGGCAGGTCGATCCAGTGCACCGCGTCGGGTGCGAGCCCATGGCGGGCGGCGAAGGCGGCCCATAGTCGCCGCGGCGGATCGGTGAAGTAGCCGGCGATGCGCTTGCCAGTCAGATCTGCGGGGGTACGCAGTGCGCTGCCGCCCGCTGCGTAGAAGGCGAGGGGCGCATGGGCGCCGATGGCCATCACCGCCACCAGATCGCGGCCCTGGGCGCGCGCGGCCAGCAGCGCGCCAAAGTCGGCCACGGCCGCCTCGCATTCCCCCCCGGCGAGCCGGCGCAACGTGTCGGCCGACTGGCCGCCAGGGAGGATGTCCACCGCGAGGTCGGCCTCGGCGAACCAGCCCTCCTGCCGCGCGTGGTAGAGGGGCGCGTGGTCAGCGCCCGGGGCCCAGTTGAGGCACACCCGCAGGCGTTCGGCGCCTGCGGCGGGACCGCTGCACAGCAGGAGGATACAGGCAAGGGCGCGCGGCCCTCGATGGGCGGCACGTACAACTGCCGGAGCGGCTGCGTACACCGCGTTCATAACCAGCATCACTGCCGGCACCCGCGCGAGCAGCAACCGGGCCGACTGGCCGAGCAGCACCGGGAAGGCATCAGCGAGGCGCGCCATAGTGAACCATGCGCCGCCACCACGAGCCCGGTGCCGCCCGCCTGGGAGAACAGCGGCTCGGCCGGCGCCGCCGGGTTGTAGCCCGCCCACTGCCACGAGTCTGCGCCTCGCCAATCGGTCGTACAGCGCCCCGCAGAAGACCTTCAATACCGCCGCGGCGGCATCGGCCATGCCCTCGATCACACCGAAAGCGGCCACGCCCACGCACGCCGAGCGCGCAGATGCAGCGGCAGGACGTCATGGAAAAGCATGGAGGAGCCATCCACGCACAGCGATGCGGCTCCCGGGACGCGCATGGTGACGGCCATGGCGCACCCCCGTCCTGCGCCCCGCCTGACGGGCGCGGCACCCACAGGATCAGAGCGTGAAGATCTTGCCCGGATTCATGATGCCGAGCGGATCCAGCGCCTTCTTCACCGCTCGCATCACGCTAACGGCCTCGCCGTGCTCGGCCACCAGGAACTTCATCTTGCCCAGGCCGATGCCGTGCTCTCCAGTGCAGGTGCCGTCCATGGCGAGCGCGCGCATCACCAGGCGCGCGTTGAGGCGTTCGGCTTCGGCGAGCTCCTTCGGGTCGTTGCGGTCGATGAGGAACCCCAAGTGGAAGTTGCCGTCGCCCACGTGGCCCACCAGCGGGGCAATCAGGAAGCTCTCGCGCAGGTCGGCCTTGGTTTCGAGGATGCACTCGGCCAGGCGCGAGATGGGCACGCACACGTCGGTGGCCCAGATCTCGCACCCCACGCGCAGCGCCTTGTTGGCGTAGGTGACGTCGTGGCGCGCGGTCCACAGCTTGGTCCGCTCCTCGGGCTTGCTGGCCCACTTGAACTCGCCACCGCCGTTCTCGGCGGCGATGGACTGCACCAGTTCGGCCTGCTCCTTGACGCCCGCCTCGGTGCCGTGGAACTCCACGAACAGGGTGTCTTTCGCCGGGTAGTCAAGTTTGGAGAAGCGGTTCACCGAGTCCATCTGTACGTCATCGAGCAGCTCGATGCGCGCCACGGGGATGCCCAGCTGGATGGTCTGGATCACCGTGTTGATGGCGCCCTCCAGCGAGTCGAAGGAGCACACCGCCGCGGCCATGGCCTCGGGGATGCCGTACAGGCGCAGGGTGACTTCGGTGATGATGCCCAGCGTGCCCTCGCTGCCCACGAACAGGCGGGTGAGGTCGTAGCCCGCGGCGGATTTACGGGCGCGGCGCGAGGTACGGATGATGCGGCCGTCGGCCATCACCACCGTGAGGCCGAGCACGTTTTCGCGCATGGTGCCGTAGCGCACGGCGTTGGTGCCCGAGGCGCGCGTGGCGGCCATGCCGCCCAGCGAGGCGTCGGCGCCCGGGTCGATGGGGAAGAACAGGCCGAGGTCGCGGATGTGATCGTTCAGCTGCTTGCGGGTAACGCGCGCCTGCACGGTGACGTCCAGGTCCTCGGCGCTCACGCGCAGCACCTGGTCGAAGTTCGCCAGGTCCACCACCACGCCGCCGTGCTCCGGGATCACCGCGCCTTCCAGGGAGGTGCCGGTGCCGTAGGCCACCACGGGAACCTTGTGGCGCGCGCAGATCTGCACGATGGCCGAGACTTCCTCGTTGGTGCGGGGGAAGACCACGGCGTCGGGGCGGTGCGGGATATGCCAGGACTCGTCCTTGCTATGGTGATCACGAACTCCAGCGCTAGTGGAGAGGCGGTCGTCCAGCAGGGCCCTGAGTTCGTCGATGGCGGTTTCTACCTGGACGGCGGCGAGCGTCATGGTGTGTTGTTCCGCGGCGCGGAGGCGTTGAAGTTGTAGAGCCCGCAAGGGTAGCTCTTGGGGGGGGCGCCGGCAAGGCGCTCCGGCCGCAGGGGCGTGGCGGCGCGGCCGGGATCGCGGTAGGCATAAAAAAACCGGGACCCTTTCGGGCCCCGGGTACCCCCCGTCTCGCCTGTGGATCCGGCGGTTGCCTTTTCCTTCTTGGCCACGTAGCCGTACGTCGCGTTGCTGCGGCCGGTATCGCCACCCAGACGCAGGTACTCTTCCTTGATGGCGGCGAGCTTGTCGGACGTGAACGCCGGACCCTGAACCATGCGCAGGTCGAGGTTGTAGAGATGGGCCGAGTTCAGGCCGAAGATCTTCTGCTTGACTTCGCTGTTCGGCCCGCCGAGACGGGTCTTCCACTTCATCTTCTTCATGATGTCGTCGGGAATCTCGAGCCGGCGCAGCGCCTCGATCTGCCACTGCGGGCTGCCGTACCACACCGAGTCAGTACCCCACCCCACGCGCTCGGCACCCATCAGATTCCCCAGCTGCCCCATGAAGGCGGCGCAGAAACGCGGGTTCGTCACACAGGTGGAGGCGAAGGTGGTGCCGATCTCGGCGTACACGTTGCTGACCCCGAACTTCTCGGGGATGCGGGCGAGGTCGGTGGCCCACTGGATGTAGCCGTCCTTCTCGAACTGGG
>DAIPHN010000054.1:0-17672 GCA_036771335.1 Burkholderiales bacterium | reverse complement strand
GGGCGGCCGGGCGGAAGCCGAACGCAGCGGGAAAGGCGCACCCGCACACGTTGTCCACCGACATGGATCGCACGTTGTCACGCGTCATGAGCCGTCCAGGCAATTGCTCCAGCAGGGCTGCCTGCAACAGGGCAAGGCCTGAGGGCAGGGGCAGGATCCTGCGGCGCACGCCGATAACGGAGCAGGTCAGCTGCACCAGCTCCGCCAGGGTGTAGATGGTCGGGCCGCACAGCTCGTAGCTATTGCCGGCCGTGGCCGGATCGTTCAGGCAGTGCACTGCGACGCGCGCCACGTCCTCCACCCAGATGGGCTGGAAGCGCGCTCCCGCGCAGCCTAGCGGCAACACCGGAAAGGCTCGGGCGAGCCGCGCGAACAGGCTCAGAAACCCGTCGCCGCGCCCGAAGATTACCGAGGGCCGGAGGATAGTCACCGCCAGGCCCTCGCGGGCTCCGGCCCGCACGGCCGCCTCACCGCGCCCCTTGCTGCGCTGGTACTCGCTCGGGGCCTCGACGCCCGCCCCCAGTGCGCTCACGTGCACCAGCCGACTCACGCCTTCGGCAAGGCAGGCGCGCACGATGCGGGCGGGGAGCTGTTCGTGATTGCGAAGGAAGCCCTGGCCGCCGGAGTCATGCAGCACACCCACCAGGTTGACCAGTGCGTCGCAGCCGCGCACGCTGGCCGCCAGCGCCGCGTCGTCGTGCACGTCGGCGCTAAACACCTCGGCCGTGGGCAGCAGGATCAGCTCCCGCTTGGCGCGCTCGCGGTTGCGGGTGGGAATGCGAACGGCGATGCCGTGCGCGGCCAGCTGCATGGCCACATGGCGGCCCAGGAAGCCTGTGCCCCCCACCAGGCAGACGCGGCGGATGATCATGTGCTGTGATGCGACCGGAGTGATTGAATGGACCGGCGCGATCTCGCCGGCGCTTCGAATTCTAGCCCAGCGAGCACGCCGGGCAGCCCCCCATCATGTCAGGGCTGCACGGGCGCGGCTGCATTCGTCGCCGCATCGCGTGGTGCCACGGTCCCGATGCGAACGCGCAGCTGGGCGAGGGAGTGGCCGAACTGGCGCGCGTACTGGTGGGCATTGGCCATCACCTTGCGTACGTAGTCGCGGGTCTCCGAGAAGGGAATGGTGTCTATGTAGACCGCGCCCTCCAGGGTGCGATCGCCGCGCCACGCCTGGGCCCGCCCCGGGCCGGCGTTGTAGGCCGCCGAGGCGAGAACCGGGCTGCCGTCCAGGCGGGACAGCATCTCCTTCAGGTAGTAGGTGCCGAAGCTCACGTTGGCGTCCACGGCGCCCTCCAGGGCATGGCGCCATTCCTTCAACCCCATGCGCGAGGCGACCCAGCGTGCCGTCCCCGGCATGATCTGCATCAGTCCGGCTGCGCCAGCGCTGGACCGCGCCGTGGGTACGAACCGGCTCTCCTGGCGCACCAGACCGTAGAGCAGCGCCTCGTCCACGTTCATCTCGCGCGCCGAGGCGCGCAACAGTTCCGGGTAGGGCGTCGGAAAGCGCAGGTCCAGGTTGACCAGCTGCACCGAGCGCTCGGCGGTGGCGATGGCGCGCTCGTGCCAACCCTCGCGGCGCGCCACCTCTGCGGCAGCGATGAGCAGAGGCTCCGGCAAGTCGCGCACCGCCCACATCCACTCCAGGTTGCCCTCGTAGCGCAGGCCCAGCCGGTACCACGCCAGCGCCCGCTGGATGCCCGTCATGCGCAGCACCGCGTCCACATCCGGCGGCAGCGGCGGGTGATTGCGCACCTGCGGAGCGATACTCAGTTCCTCGGCGGCCAGCAGGCCGTGGAAGTGCTGCTCACGGGCCAGTACGGTGAACAGGGCCTCGGACTCGAAGGATCTACCTACGGCCGCCATGGCCCGGGCGCGCCAGTAGCGCCAGGTCGGGCGGTCGCGCTCCTCGGCGTCCAGCCGCGCCGTGTATTCGAGCAGTCGCGGCCAGTGGCCAGCCCGCAGAGCGGCGCGCGCCGCCCACGCAAGCTGTGTGTTGTCGAGCGGTGCGTCCTCCGCGAGGGTGAACCAGTCGAGGGCTTCGGGCAGGTGCCGTCGCGCCGCTGCGGCGGCGATCAGGCCCCAGCCGTGGGCCCGGTACTGCGCTGGCAACTGCCCGCCTACCTGGGCCCCCACCTGCGCCGCCCCCGGCGGCGCGCTGGCGGCCAGGCGCCCAAGGGCGAACAGTGCCACCTCCCGGTGGGTGCGGGAGTCCAGCCGCAGGCTGCGGGCTTCGAGATAGCGCTGGGGATTCTTCGCCGCCGCATCCACCAGCTTCGGGTCCGGACGGCGCGCGGCAGGCAGAAGCGCCGCGACCGATCGGGCGAGGCTGGCGTTACCGGCCGAGAAAGCCATGCGCACCCGAGCCCACACGTCGTTCTCGGTGAACAGGCCGACCGACAGCAGTTGGGCAGCCGCGTCCGTGCAGGCTGCGGGCAATTCGCCACCGGTAAGCCAAAGGGCACGGGCATCGCGCCCCACGGTGGCTTCGCGGGCTGCCATGCGGGGCAACAGGGCGAGGCAGCGCAATTCGGTGTCGGGCTCCGCGAGGGCGGGAAACTCGCGCTGGAAGTCGTCCCAGGCGCCGGCGCGAGCCAGCTGCCGCAACCAGTCGGCGCGCAGGCGGTTGGCAGGCAGTTGCCCGGCGTAACGGTCGAGGAAGGCGCGCACGGCGCCCGGGGGCTGATCGGCCAACCGCATGCGCAACTGCCAGGACTCCGCCCAGGGCGCCAGCGGATGCCCCTGCAGCTTCGGCACCAGAGCATCGAGGGTGGTGGCCTGGCCCTTTTGAAAGGCCTCGCGGGCGGCCAGGAAATCGGTGTCGGAGTACTGACCCCGCGCCGTGCCCGCCAGCAGGGCAAGGGCGCACAGAAACAGCGCAAGCGTCGAGCGGATCACAGGAACAGGCGCGCGGCAGGATTGCCTGTTTCGTCCCAATGCGGGTAATTGAGTTCCCTCAGGAAGCGCCTGAAGGCCGCGCGATCCCCTGGCGGAACCTGCACGCCGGCCAGCACCCGACCATGGTCGGCACCGTGATTGCGGTAATGGAACAGGCTGATGTTCCAGCCGGGGCTCATGGTGTCCAGAAACTGCATCAGGGCGCCGGGGCGCTCCGGGAACTGGAAGCGGTACAGCAGCTCGTTCGTCACATCCGGCGAGCGCCCGCCCACCATGTGGCGCACGTGCAGCTTGGCCAGTTCGTTGTCGCTGAAGTCACGCGCCTCCAGGCCTGCCGCCTTCAGGGAACGCACCAGCCCCCGCACCTCGGTGCGCCCCTCCACCTGCACGCCCACGAACACGTGGGCCTTGGCGGGGTCGTGGAAGCGGTAGTTGAACTCGGTTACATTGCGCCGGCCGATGAGCTGGCAGAAGCGGCGGAAGCTGCCCGGCCGCTCGGGGATGGTTACCGCCAGCACTGCCTCGCGGCGCTCGCCGATTTCCGCCTGTTCAGCCACGAAGCGCAGCCGGTCGAAATTCATGTTGGCGCCGCAGGCGATGGCCACCAGAGTACGGTTGCGCGCCCGGCTGGCTTCGACCCAGGCCTTGGCGCCTGCCACCGCCAGCGCGCCGGCGGGCTCGAGGACTACGCGGGTTTCCTCGAACACGTCCTTGATGGCAGCGCAGATGGCGTCGTTATCCACGAGAACCATCTCGTCCACGTGGCGCCGAGCCAGCCGGAACGTTTCCTCGCCGGGCTGGCGCACCGCCACGCCGTCGGCGAACAGTCCCACCTGGGCCAGGCGCACGCGCTGACCGGCGGCCAGGGAGCGAGCCATGGAATCAGCGTCCACCGGCTCCACCCCGATGATGCGCACCTCGGGCCGCAGCCGTTTCACGTAGGCGCCTACGCCGGCGATCAGCCCGCCGCCGCCCACCGCCACGAAGATGGCGTCCAGGGGTCCGCCGTGCTGGTGCAGGATTTCGCGAGCGATCGTTCCCTGCCCGGCGATCACGTCCGGATCGTCGTAGGGGTGGACCAGGGCGTAGCCATGCTTGGCGGCCAGAGCCTGCGCGTGGGCGCTCGCCTCGTCGTAGGAGTCGCCCCGCAGTACCACCTTTGCGCCGCGCGCGGCCACGGCGTCGATCTTGATGCGCGGCGTCGTCACGGGCATCACGATGACCGCCTTGCATCCCAGATGCCGGGCCGAGAGGGCGACGCCCTGGGCATGATTGCCCGCCGAGGCGGCGATGACCCCGCGCCTCAACTGCGCGCGGTCGAGCCGCGACATCTTGTTGTAAGCGCCGCGAATCTTGAAGGAGAACACCGGCTGCAAGTCCTCGCGCTTGAGCAGCAGGGTGTTGCCCATGCGCCGCGACAGCAGCGGCGCCGGGTCGAGCGGCGTCTCCACCGCCACATCGTAGACGCGCGCGGTGAGGATGCGCTCCAGGTAATCATCGATCATGGGAGGGGGCGGCACGCGCCGGGCTGGTGGCGGGAAGGGCAGGGGTAGGGTAGCAAAAGTGGCGGCAATGGCTCTGGCTCGTTGAGCCCGTACCGCCCTCGTTCTATGCTTGCCGGGGGTCTTCACCCGAGGACAACATGGACCAGGAACAGCAAAAACAGGCGGCCGCTGAGGCCGCCGTCGCCTACGTGCCCGATGACTCCGTCATCGGCGTGGGCACGGGTTCAACCGCCAACCGCTTCATCGACGCCCTGGGGCGCGTCCGCCACCGTGTCCGCGGCGCCGTCGCCAGCTCCGAGGCCACGGCGGCGCGCCTGAAGGCCCTGGGCATCGAGGTCATGGACTTGAACGCCGTCGCCGATCTTCCCGTGTACGTGGATGGCGCCGACGAGATCACCGAGTCGCTGGCCATGATCAAGGGGGGCGGAGGGGCGCTGACCCGCGAGAAGATCGTGGGGGCCGTGGCCCGGCGCTTCATCTGCATCGCCGATGCGTCCAAGCTGGTGGGGTGCCTCGGGCGTTTCCCCCTGCCCGTGGAAGTTATTCCCATGGCTCGCTCCCATGTGGGCCGACAGCTCGTTCGCCTGGGGGGGCATCCCGAATGGCGCCAGGGAACGGTCACCGACAACGGCAACTGGATCCTGGACGTGCACGGTTTGTCCATCCCCGATCCGGCAGCCCTGGAGGCGGCGATCGACGCCATCGCCGGGGTGGTGACGGTGGGCCTGTTCGCCCGGCGGCCGGCGGATCTGCTGCTCCTGGGCACCGCGGGGGGCGTGCGGACGCTGGCGCGCGTGCCATGAACCTGTCACAGTCCGCGTTTACCGTCCGCAGGTAGCGAGTTGTCGCGGCGGCCGTCTTCAGGGATACGAGACCATGACCTCTTCCGAACACACCTCCAAGCAATTTGACGCCGAGCTTGAGGCCGTCCGGGCACGGGTGTTGCAAATGGGCGGCCTGGTGGAGGAGCAGATCCGGCTCGCCGTGGAAGCGCTGCTGTCGGGCGACTCGGAGTTGTCCAACTCCGTGGTCAACAACGACCATGCCGTCAACGCTCTCGAGGTGGCCATCGATGAGGATTGCAGCACCATCATCGCGCGGCGCCAGCCCACCGCCGGTGACCTGCGCTTGATCATGACCGTGGTCAAGACCATCACCGACCTGGAACGCATCGGCGACGAGGCCGCCAAGATCGCCCGCATGGCCAAGCTGATCGGAGGCAACGACCGGCTAACGCAGCCGCGCTTCAAGGAAATCCGCCGCATGGCCGGCATCGCGGCGGAGATGCTGCACAAGGCGCTGGACGCCTTCGCGCGCCTCGACATCACCGCCTCCGCTGATGTGGTGCGCCAGGACCAACACGTGGACGACGAGTTTCGCGGCATCCTGCGCCATCTCATCACCTTCATGATGGAGGATCCGCGCACCATCTCGGCCTCCATCGAGATCCTGTTCACCGCCAAGGCCATCGAGCGCATCGGCGATCACGCCAAGAACATTTGCGAGTACGTCATCTACATGGTCAAGGGCAAGGACGTGCGCCACACCAGCGTCGAGGAAATCGAGCGCGAGATCATGGGCTGATGGGGCGGTCGCGACCGGCCATGCACGCCATGTCCGCCCCAGTGGCGCCGCGGCCCCTCCCGGTCCCCTCCCGCATCGGGAGCCCGCTTGGATGAGGTCTTGACGGCGCGTCCCGCAGCCGACGCCGTCCCAGCCGCCGGTCCCGCGGTGGTGGCCGCCGTGGACCTGGGGTCAAATTCTTTCCGCCTGCAGGTGGGCAGGGTGGTGGACGACCAGATCTATCCGCTCGACAGCCTGCGGGAGCCGGTCAGGCTCGCTGCGGGGCTTGGCCCCGACAAGCGGCTCGACGAGCCCTCCCAGCAGCGCGCGCTCGAAGCCCTGCACCGCTTCGGTGAACGGCTGCGCGGATTTGAAGAGGCGGCGGTTCGCGCCGTAGGCACCAACACCCTCCGGGTGGCAAAAAACGCTCGCGACTTCCTGCGCCGCGCCGAGGCGGCACTCGGGTTTCCCATCGAGGTGGTGGCCGGCAAGGAGGAGGCTCGCCTGATCTATCTGGGCGTGTCCCACAGCCTGCCGCCCACCAGCGAACGGCGTATGGTGGTGGACATCGGCGGCGGCTCCACCGAGTTCATCATCGGCAGCGGCTACCAGCCCCGCAGGCTGGAGAGTCTGTACATGGGCTGCGTGAGCTTCACCCTGCGCTACTTCGATGGGGGGCGCATTACCAAGGGCGCGCTGAAGCAGGCGGAGACAGCCGCACGCATCGAACTGCAGACCATCGAACGTGGTTTCTCTCGCGGCCAATGGAAGCAGGCGGTCGGGTCGTCGGGCACGGCGCGCGCCCTGGGCGAGCTGATACAGACCAACGGCTGGGGTGATGGCGGCATCACCGCGGAAGGAATGGAGCGCCTGCGCAGCCACCTTCTCAAGGCGGGCGAAGTGGAGCGCATTGTGCTCCCGGGGCTCAAGCCCGACCGCGCCCAGGTCCTGCCGGGGGGCTTCGCCATTATGAGCGCCATCTTCGGTGAACTGGGCGTGGACCGGATGATTCTTGCGACCGGCGCCATGCGCCAGGGGATCCTCTACGACATGGTAGGGCGCTTCCACCACCATGACATGCGCGAGGTCACGGTGCGCCAGTTCATGAAGCGCTATCACGTGGACCCCGCGCAGGCGCGGCGCGTGGAGTCGCTGGCGCTGGAGTTCCACCGCGCCCTGGCGCGCCGCGAGGCCCAGGAAGACAGCATGCGCCAGATGGTGGCGTGGGCTGCGCGGCTGCACGAGATTGGCCTGTCGGTGGCGCACAGCGGCTACCACAAGCACTCGGCCTACATTCTTGGCAATGCCGACATGCCCGGGTTTTCGAAGATGGAGCAGGCGCACCTGGCGTTGCTGGTGCTGTCCCATCGCGGCACTCTCGACAAGGTCCAGCCGCTGGTGACCGACGCCAACGACTGGCCCATGATCATGTCGCTGCGCTTGGCCGCCCTGTTCCACCGCACCCGCGGCCCCGTGGCCCTGCCGACGATCGAGGCCGCCTGGAGGGAGGGCGGTTTCGAACTGGACCTGCCGCTCGACTGGCTGGCGCGCTACCCCCTCACCGCCGCCGCTCTGCGCAGCGAGATCCGCGAGTGGCGCGCCATCGGCTTTGGCCTGGACGTGCCCGTGCTCGACACGCTCGAGGGCTCTCTCGATCCGTCGGTGGACTGACAGGCCGGCGGCCGGTCGTGCTTGCCGGGCGCCGGGGGTTTCAGTCCAGCAGGTCGGGGTTGATCACGGCGCGCACCACCACCTGCGCACTTGAGCCGCGCGTGCGCAGGGCAAGCCACCAGAGCCCGCCCTTCTTCACGCTGAACTCCGCCGCGCGTCCCGCCAGCAGCAGGCCCGCCACCTGGCCCAGCGTGGGCTGGTGGCCCACCACCAGCACGGCGCCATGCGCCTCGGGCCAGCCCGCGGCTGCCAGCACGGTCTCGGGCGCCGCGCCAGGCGCCAGGGCAGGCGACACTTCAAAGTCGCGCTTCAGCACGGCAACGGTTTCACGGGTGCGAACGGCCGGACTCGCCAGGATGCGCAGCTCGCGCGGCAGCCTGGGAACCAGCCAAACCGCCAGGGCGGCCGCCTGGCGGTGGCCCTTGTCCGTGAGCGGGCGCTGCAGATCGGGCACGCCATCCCTGGCCTCGGCGTGGCGCCACAACAGTAGCTCCATCAGGCTTTCTCCACGGGGCGGAGTGAGCGCCAGAAGGGCCGCGCCGCCTCGAACCGCGACCAGGCATGGGACAGGTGGCTGAGGCCTTCAGCGGCACGCGCTGCGCTCCAGCCGTGCACCAGGCCGGCAGCGTGGGCGAGGCGGGGATCGGTGCAATCCAGACTCGCCAGCAGGCGTGCCGTCACGGCGGCGTCGTTCAGGCCGCCGAGGATTTCCTGCAGCTCCGCCGTGGCCGCGATGTAGTCGCGCACGGCTGTGCGGCGGAACAGGCACTGCAGGAACTCGGCTGCGTAGCGCAGCTTCTTCACTTCGATGCGCAGCGCATGCAGGGCAACGGTGTCGAGATCGGCCAGGCCACGGCCGGCCCGGCGGGTGCGCCGGGCCTGGCGCTCAAGCAAAAGGGCGGCGAACTCCGGCAGCGGCAAGGCGGCGCGGGCGCGCCCCGCCTCGTCCAGCACAGCGCGCCAGGGCCGCTTGACGAGCGTCTGGCCCAGGTGGAGCAGCACGGCCGTGTAGGCGCTGCCGGCCATGGTGGCTCGGGCCGCCGCGCGCGCCCGGGCGCGGCGCGCCTCGGCCAGCTCCAGCAAGGGCGGCAAGCCCGGCGTGGCGGCGAGCGCGGCGAGCACCGGCGGCACCGTCTGCGTGAAGAATACGTCCCAGTCGCGGGCTTCCCCCAGGCTGTAGGCCTGGGCACGCAGCTCGGCGAGCAGGCCCGCCAGGGGTTCGCGCGGCATCACCGGCCGGAACAGCGAGAAAGCGCTGCGCAGGCGCCGCAGTGCCACGCGCGCCTGGTGAATGAACTCGGGGTCGTCGCTGGTCAGCACGCCGGCTTCGTTGTCCTGCAACTGTGTCAGGCAGGCTGCGGCGATGGCGTCGAAGGCGGTCGCCACATCCATGCGGGCGTCGAGCCGCGGCGCCACGGCTCGCGCTGCGGCCGGCTCCTTCGCCGGGGGAGCGAGCAATGCGAAGCCGCGCTCTGCCTTGGAAAGCCGGCATACCCGCAGGGGCAGCGTGGGGAGCAGTTCGCGGGCGAAGGCGAACAGCTCGCCCGGATCGCCCGAGTCGAGTTCCAGCTCGAGTTCGCACAAAGGCGCTTCGCGCCCCGTCTGCGTTGCCACGATCCTGCCCAGGTCCGCACACAGCAGGGCGCGGGTGCCGGCGCTCAGCTGCAGGCGCCGGGTGGTGCGCCGGAACTCGGTGGTGAACACCGGCTGCAGGCGTGCGCGCAAGGCAGGGTCGGAAAACAATGTCGCCGCGGGCGTGCGGGACAGCGCCGCAAAATTGACGATCTGGGCGGCGGCGGGCGCCTCGTATTCGGCGCGCTCGCGCAGGGCGCCGCGTACCCGCCCCTCCGTCTTGAGGGTCTGGACCCAGCGCCCTCCACTGCGCCGAAGCCGCAGCGCCACGCCGTGGCGTGCCAGGTCTGCTTCCGGGGTGTCGTAGTAGACGCTGTGCAACTGTTGCGAAACGGCCCGTCCGCGAGCTGCTGCCGTCACCGCGGGCAGCCGCCCTAGCCGCGCAAGCCGCTCGGGCGGAAGCAGCAGCTTGAGCTCGATCTCCACGGCCATGGTGCCTCTCGGGACCGCATCCGGCTAGCGGGAACCGCCCGGCGCGGACAACTGCTCGAGCAGCTCGCGCTGGGCGCACCGAGACCGGCCGTTGCGCGTCGGCGTTCGCTGGCGATAGCCGCCGTCTGGCTGCATCTCCCATGCCTGGGTGTTGTCCTCGAGATAGGGCTTGAGCGCCTCGGCGATGACGCGCCGCTTGAGCCGCGCGTCCAGCACCGGGAAGCACAACTCGATGCGGCGAAAGAAGTTGCGGTCCATCCAGTCGGCGCTGGAGAGGTATACGCTGTCGCTGGAGTGAAAATGGAACACCCGATGGTGTTCGAGGAAGCGGCCGATGACCGAGCGCACCCGAATGTTCTCCGACAGGCCCGGAATACCAGGGCGCAGCGCGCACACGCCGCGCACGATCAGGTCGATCTTCACGCCGGCGCGCGAGGCCTCGTAGAGCTCGTAGATGGTCTCGGGTTCGAGCAGCGCGTTCATCTTGGCGGTGATGCCGGCGCGCTTGCCCTCTCGGGCCTGGGCGGCCTCGTGGGCGATTGCCTCCATGAGCCGCGGGTGCAGGGTGAAGGGCGACTGCCAGACGTGGGTGTGGCGGCCAGCCTTACCAAGGCCGGTGAGCTGCAGGAACACATCGTTCACGTCGGCCGTCACGTCCTCGTCGCAAGTGAGCAGTCCGAAGTCGGTGTAGAGCGTGGCGGTGCGGGAGTGATAGTTGCCGGTGCCCAGGTGAACGTAGCGGCGCAGGCGGCCATCCTCGCGCCGTACCACCATCGCCATCTTGGCGTGGGTCTTGTGGCCCACCACGCCGTACACCACGTGGGCGCCCACCTCCTCGAGACGCGAGGCCCAGTTGACGTTGGTTTCCTCGTCGAAGCGCGCCAGCAGTTCCACCACCACGGTCACCGCCTTGCCGTTGCGCGCCGCGCGGATGAGGTGCTCCATGAGCTCCGAATCGGCGCCGGTGCGATACACCGTCTGCTTGATGGCCACCACCGCCGGGTCGGAGGCGGCCTGCTCGATGAAGCTGACTACGGGCTTGAAGGACTGGAACGGGTGATGCAGCAGGATGTCGCCCTTGCGTATGGCGGCGAACATCTCGCCGGGCCGCGCCAGCTGCGCGGGGATGCCAGGAATGAAAGGCTTGAACTTGAGGTCGGGCCGGTCGACCCTGTCGGGCACCTGCATCAGGCGCACCAGGTTGACCGGCCCGGTCACCTGATAGAGATCCTGCTCGCCGAGGCCGAACTGTTGCAGGAGGAATTCAGACATGTGCGCGGGGCACAGGTCAGCCACTTCGAGGCGCACGGCATCGCCGAAATTGCGCTGCGGCAGCTCGCCCTGCAGCGCGGTGCGCAGGTTCTTGATCTCCTCTTCGTCCACGAACAGGTCGCTGTTGCGGGTGACGCGGAACTGGTAGCAGCCCTTCACTTCCATGCCGGCGAACAACTCGTTGACGTGGGCGTGCAGGATGGAGGACAGGAACACGAAGCCCCAGTCGCAGCCGGAGATGCCGGGCGGCAGGGCCACGAAGCGCGGCAGGGCGCGCGGCGCCTGCACGATGGCGATGTTGGAGTTGCGCCCGAAGGCGTCCTTGCCAGAAAGCTCCACGGCGAAGTTGAGGCTCTTGTTGAGCAGGCGCGGGAAGGGATGCGCGGGATCGAGCCCGATGGGCGTGAGCACCGGCATCACTTCGTGCATGAAGAAATCGCGAATCCAGGCGCGCTGCGCCTCGGTCCACTCGCGCCGCCGCAGGAAGCGGATGCCCTCCGCCGCCAGGGCGGGGAAGAGCTCATCATTGAGGATCCGGTACTGGCGCGCCATCAGCTCGTGGGCCTGCCGGGACACCTCGGTGAGCACCTCGCGCGGCGTCATGCCATCGGGGCCCGTGCCCTCGGCGCCCAGCTCCACCTGGGCCTTGAGGCCCGCCACGCGGATCTCGAAGAACTCGTCCAGATTACTGCCGGTGATGCACAGGAAGCGCAGCCGCTCGAGAAGGGGCACTTCAGCGTCCTGGGCCTGGGCGAGCACGCGGCGGTTGAATTCGAGCAAGCCGAGCTCGCGGTTGAGCAGCGCCCGCTCCGTGGCCGCGGTCGCGCCGCGGTCGGCGGCGCATTCTTCCTGCGCCGCCTGCGTCTGCGCCGCGGAGGAGGTCTTGTCCACGGTCATGCCCTGGCCGGCGGGACCCAGCCGCTGGCGGTGTCCGCGCCCGGTCCGAAGAAATGCGCCTCCATCTGCTGCTCAAGGTACTTGCGCGCCTTGGGGTCGGAGAGGTTGAGCCGGTTCTCGTTGACCAGCATCTTCTGATGCTCGAGCCATTGCTTCCAGGCTTCCCTGGACACGGACTCGAACAGCCTGCGCCCGAGTGCGCCCGGATAGGGCGGGAAATCGAGCCCCTCGGCCTCGCGGCCGAGCTTGATGCAGTGAACGTTTCTTGGCATGGCGGCTCCCGGGCGATGGACCGGTCGTTCAAGAGTGGACGATTATCCACGATGAGGCGCGAGCCTTTCCACCTCATCCGCGGGCCCCGCCGGAGGACTCGCGGCCGCCCTAGCGCAGGGCCTTGCCGAGCACCTTGGAGCGGCGCTGCAGGTTGTAGAGTTCGCGCCGCTGCGCGGGCAGGCTGTCGATGCCGATCTCGGTGAAGCCGTTCTCCACGAACCAGTGCGCCGTGCGGGTCGTGAGCACGAACAGCCGTTCCAGCCGGGCGCGACGCGCCCGCGCTTCGATGGCGCGCAGCAGGCGCTCGCCCGCGCCGGTGCCTCGGTAGGAGGGGTGCACGGCCAGACACGCCAGCTCACCCGCGCGATCGTCAGGGAAGGGGTACAGTGCCGCGCAGCCAACGATCCGCCCGTCGTGCTCCAGCACCGTAAAGCGGCCGATTTCCCGTTCCAAAAGCTCGCGCGGGCGCTTCACGAGCGTGCCGTCGGTCTCGAGCGGTTCGATCAGGCCGATCACGCCGCCCACATCGTCCACCGTGGCGGTGCGCACGGTCTGTAGCGGGTCCTGGGTGACCATGGTGCCCACGCCCTCGTGGGTGAACAGCTCCAGCAGCAGGGCGCCGTCGTGATGGCGGCTGATGAGGTGCGCGCGCTTGACCCCGCCGTGGCAGGCGCGCGCTGCGAAGGGCAGGTACAGCCCGGCGTCGCCGCGCGGTGGCTGGCGCCCGGCCATCACCCGCTCGGCATCGCTCACCGTCAGCTCGCGCACCAGACCGCCCTGGCCATCGACGACGCCCGGCTCGTCCATGAGGAACACCAGCTTGTCCGCCGCCAGGGCGTGCGCCACGTGGCAGGCGGTATCCTCGAGGGTGAGGTTGAAAATTTCGCCCGTGGGCGAGAAGCCCAGCGAGGACAGCAGCACCAGCTCGCCGTCGTCCAGGCGGTTGCGGATCGCCTCGGCGTTCACCTTGCGCACCTCTCCCGCGTAGAGCATGTCCACGCCCTCCACCACGCCCACCGGCTGGGCTACCACGAAGTTTCCGCCAGAGACCCGGATGGTGGCGTTCGCCATGGGCGAATTGGGCAGCCCCATGGACAGCAGCGCCTCGATCTCCATGCGCAGCCTTCCGCTGGCTTCCTTCACGTCGGCCAGGGCGGTCTCGTCGGTGACGCGCATGTCGCGCACGTAGCGGATGTTCGCGCCCCGGGCCTTGAGCCGCGCCTCGATTTGCGGGCGCGCGCCGTGCACCAGCACCAGGCGCACCCCGAGCGCCGCCAGCAGGTTCAGGTCGTGGGTGAGCGAGACGAAGCGCCCGTCAGCCACCACCTCGCCTCCGAAGGCTACCACGAAGGTGCGCCCCCGGAACGCGTGGATGTACGGCGCAGCAGAGCGGAACCAGTGCACGAACGGCTCGGCGCCGTCCGCGGCCTGCGGCGGGAGCGGGAGGTCCACGGCCGGCGCGCCGCTACCGGGGCGCCATCCGGATGGCCCCGTCGAGGCGGATGGTCTCGCCGTTGAGCATAAGGTTTTCGACGATGTGCTTCACCAGCGCGGCGAATTCAGGCGGCCTTCCAAGCCGCGGCGGGAAGGGCACCTGAGCGCCGAGAGATTGCTGCGCCTCCTCGGGCAGCCCGGCCATCATGGGCGTCTCGAACAGCCCCGGAGCGATGGTGACCACCCGGATCCCGAAGCGCGCCAGCTCCCGCGCCACGGGCAGGGTCATGCCTACCACGCCCGCTTTGGAAGCGGCATACGCGGGCTGGCCCACCTGGCCGTCGAAGGCCGCCACGGAGGCGGTGTTCACGATGACGCCGCGCTCGCCCTCGGCCGAGGGCTCGCCCCGGGCCATGGCCTCCGCGGCCAGGCGCAGCATGTTGAAGCTCCCCACCAGGTTGATGTTCAGCACGCGTACGAACCTGTCGAGCGGGTGAGGACCGTCCTTGCCGAGCACCTTCATGGGCACGCCCACGCCGGCGCAGTTGATCAGACCGTGCAGCCCGCCGAAGCGCGTGAGCGCCGTCTGGACGGCGCGGCGGCCGTGTTCCTCGGAGGTGACGTCGCATTCCACGAAGGCGGCGCAGGCACCAAGGCGCGCGGCCAGCGCCTCGCCCAGCGCGGTGTTCACGTCCGCTATCACGGCGTTACCGCCGCTGGCTACGATCGCCTCGACGGCTGCAGCCCCGAGGCCAGAGCTGCCGCCTGTGACGATGAAGGTATGGCTGGAGATTTCCATGGGAATGATCCGGGAGGGGGCTTGGGAATCGGCTGGACCGGGGGCGGGAAGTGTAGACGATACCGCTCAGAAATCGCCCCACAGGACCTGGATCGCGGCGAGAGCCGCCACGGCGGCGGTCTCGGTGCGCAGGATGCGCGGCCCGAGCCTCATCTCCTGAAATCCGCGCGAGCGCGCCATGGCCAGCTCGGTGCGATCCAGGCCGCCCTCGGGCCCCACGAGCAGCAGCGCGGCCGCTGGCGGAGCGAGCGATTTCAGACCCGGCTGCGCGGATGCGGCCAGGGTGAGGCGGGGCTCGCGGCTATCCGTCGGGCCAAGGCCGGCCAGCCAGTGGCCGAAATCCACGGGTTCGTCTACCGGCGGGATGCGGTTGCGTCCGCATTGTTCGCAGGCCGCCACGCACAACTGCTGCCAGTGCTGGCGTCGTCGCGCGCCGCGCTCGGCGCCGAGCTTCACCACGCTGCGCCGCGTGAACACCGGAACCACGCGGGCGATCCCCAGCTCCACGCACTTGCGCACCGTGAAGTCCATCCGTTCGCTGCTGGAAATGCCCTGCACGAGCGTCACCTGGACGGGGGATTCCCGCTCCACCGGCCGGTAGGTTCCCGCCAGCACCCGCACCTGCCCGCGTGCCATGGCGGTCACTTTCCCAAGGTACTCCCCGCCGCCGCCATCAAACAGCGTCACGGGGTCGTCCACAGCGAGGCGCAACACCCGGATGGCGTGGTGGGCGGTGTCCGGGGGCAGCAGCACGTCGGCCCCGGGACTCAGTGGACCGGGCACATGGAATCGGGCGCCCGGTCTGGGTTCGCGGGCAGCATCGCTAGATCGCGTCATGCTAGCATTGTGCCATGCAAAAGTGCTTTGTTTCTGAGTACTTGTGTCGTACTCGCCGTCCCTCGTGACAGTGGCGTCCCCCGTCTTGCAGGCACTCTCCCCATGCGCAGACGCGGCCCTGCTTCCTGCGCTGTGTGAGGTGGTGCGCGCTGTGGCTGCCACGGAAGTGATGCCGCGCTATCTCAAGGTGGCGCACCAGCGCAAGTCCGATGGCAGCCTGTTCACGGCGGCCGATCTGGCCGCGCAGGCGGCACTGGTGGAGCGTCTGCAGGATCTTTGCCCGGTGCCCGTGGTGGCCGAAGAAATGAGCCGCGAGGAGCAGGCCGGCCACTGGCTGGAGGGTGAGGAGGGCTTGTGGTGCATCGATCCCATCGACGGCACCTCGAACTTTGTCAACGGCGTGCCCTATTTCGCCGTATCCGTGGCCCTCATGCGCCGTGGTCGTCCCGTGCTTGGCGTGGTCCACGACCCCGTGGCGGGCGAAACCTTCTACGCCGCCTCCGGGGGCGGTGCCTTCCTTGACGGCGAGCCTCTGCCCATCAAGGGGTTCGTGCCGCAACTGCGCAACGCCATGGCTGGCGCCGATCTCAAGCGCGTGCCCAGAGCGCTCGCCACGGCACTGGTGGATCGGCCGCCCATCGCCTCGCTGCGCAGCTTTGGGGCCGGCACACTGGAGTGGTGCTACGTGGCCGCCGGCCGCATGGATGTCTACCTTCATGGCGGGCAAAAACTGTGGGACTACGCCGCCGGCAGCCTCATACTGGCCGAGGCCGGTGGTTCCATGGCGGGCCTGCACGGCGGTGATTTCTGGGCCGCTCCGCTGTGGCAGCGTGGCGTGGTGGCGGCCCTTGACCCCCGCCTGTTCGAGCAGTGGCAGGCCTGGGTCGCGGAGCATCTGCCCCCGGCGTGAGCGCAGCGGCAGACTTGATCCCCGGCACCGCGCCCGGTATCTTCACCGGCTTCCCCTCAAAAGCGCTCGGATGCTCGCGCCCGGGGGGCTCGTGCTTCGCAGCCGACGCCGCGCGGCCTTTGTTTCGCGGCTTTCACCGGATTCGCCAGCAAATCTCCATGGAAATAACCGGCGCCGAAATCACCATTCGCTGCCTGCAGGACGAGGGTGTTGATTACATCTTCGGCTATCCCGGCGGGGCGGTGCTGCACATCTACGACGAGCTCTTCAAGCAGGAGCGGGTCAAGCACATCCTGGTGCGCCACGAACAAGCCGCCGTTCACGCCGCTGACGGCTACGCGCGCGCTTGCCAGAAGCCGGGCGTGTGCCTGGTCACGTCCGGCCCCGGGGTCACCAATGCGGTCACCGGCATCGCCACGGCCTACATGGATTCCATCCCCATGGTGGTGGTGACCGGCCAGGTGCCGACCCACGCCATCGGCCAGGACGCCTTCCAGGAGGTGGACACGGTGGGCATCACCCGCCCGTGCGTGAAGCACAACTTCCTCGTGAAGGACGTTCGCGATCTCGCGGCCACCATCAAGAAGGCCTTCTACATCGCGGCCACCGGCCGGCCGGGCCCGGTGCTGGTGGACATTCCCAAGGACGTGACCACCGCGCGCTGCGAATACGCCTACCCCGACAAGGTGGAGTTGCGCTCCTATAACCCGGTGGTCAGGGGCCATGCGGGCCAGATCAAGAAAGCCATGGCCCTGCTGCTGGAGGCGCGGCGGCCCATGATCTACACCGGCGGCGGGATCGTGCTGGGCGAGGCGTCCGCCGAGCTCGCCCAGCTAGTGCGAGCGCTGGGCTTCCCCTGCACCAACACCCTCATGGGCCTCGGCGGCTATCCGGCCACCGACCCGCAGTTCCTCGGCATGCTGGGCATGCACGGCACCTACGAGGCCAACATGGCCATGCAGCACTGCGACGTGCTGCTTGCGGTGGGCGCCCGTTTCGACGACCGCGTGATCGGCAACCCCAAGCACTTCGCCCAGAATCCGCGCAAGATCATCCACGTCGACGTCGATCCGTCGTCGATCTCCAAGCGTGTCAAGGTCGACGTCCCCATCGTGGGCGACGTCCGCGAGACCCTCAACGACCTGCTCGCGCTCATCGAGCCGCAGATCGCCGCGGGCACCGGGCCCGACCGCTCCTCGCTTGCCGCGTGGTGGAAGCAGATCGACCAGTGGCGCGAGCGCAAGTGCCTGTCCTACGACCAGGCCGCCGACATCATCAAGCCGCAGTACGTGGTCGAGAAGCTGTGGGAGGTCACCGGCGGCGACGCCTTCGTCACCTCCGACGTCGGCCAGCACCAGATGTGGGCCGCGCAGTTCTACCGCTTCGACAAGCCGCGCCGCTGGAGCAACTCCGGCGGCCTGGGCACCATGGGTTTCGGCCTGCCTGCGGCCATGGGCGTGCAGCTTGCCCACCCGGGCGCTCCGGTGGTGTGCGTCACCGGCGAGGCCTCCATCCAGATGTGCATCCAGGAACTGTCCACCTG
>DAIPHN010000053.1:0-17732 GCA_036771335.1 Burkholderiales bacterium | reverse complement strand
CGCGCCTCCAGCAGCCTTGCCTCCACGTCCTGTACCTCGCGCAGGCGAGCGGTGGCGGCGGCGGGTTCGGGCTCGGACGCGGCGAGTTGCTCGGCGAGCGCCAACTGCTCCTCGCGCAACTCGCCCAACAGTGCCCACTGGCTCGCGCGATTCTGTTTCTCCAGGGCGGCCAGGCGCTGGCGCTGATCAGAGTCGAGCCCCAGCGCGGTTGCCTGGCGGGGTGGCAGCGCCGGTTCAAGCATGGGCGTATGCATGTGTGCGTACCCGCCCATGGCGGGCAGCTTGCTGCGGGCGGCCTTGGGGCGCTTCTTCATCATGGGGCAACCGCCTCACTCGTCCACGGTGCCGGTGGCGCGGACGGAGGGCGCGGGCCCGTCGTGATCGTGGGCGGCGGCGGGAGCGATGGCACCAGCGGCCAGCGCGGCTGCCAGCAGAACCGGCAAAGCTTTCATGATTGACCCTTCCCTTTCGGCGGCCGGCGAGTTTCGGCCTGTGGGTACATGCTGGCGCCGGTGCCCCACCGCGCGCCTTGACGGGCATCAAGCCACCGTGCAGCCATTGACGGCCGGTGCGCCGCCGTCGGACACTGCGCGCCGCGCTTCGCGGCCAGCGGCGACGCGTGACGTTGCTGGCGCGCATGTCCTTGGGCGCTCGCGTCGCCTGGGCTGCGCGCGGCCCGTCACCCGGCCTCGGCTTGGCCAAGACGCAGCCAAAGCCGGTGCGCAAGGGGCCCAAGCCCGCCGCCACCACAACCCCAGGGAGAGCAGCATGCCGAGATTTCTGAAAATGGGCATCAGCGCGGCTGACGATGCCGCCGAGCAGGCCAAGGTGCGGGCCACCGTCGAGGCAATCATCGCTGAGGTGGAGCGGCGCGGCGACGCGGCGGTGCGCGAGTACTCCGAGAAGTTCGACCAGTGGTCGCCCGCGGCCTTTCGCCTCAGCGCGGTGGAGATCGAGGCCTGTATCGCCGCCATGCCGCCCCAGGCCGTGGACGACATCCGCTTCGCTCAGGAGCAGATTCGCAACTTCGCCCGCATCCAGCGCGAGGCGCTGCGCGATGTGGAAGTGGAGACCCTGCCGGGCGTGATCCTGGGCCACCGCAACATTCCGGTGAATTCCGTAGGCTGCTATGTGCCCGGCGGCAAGTACCCGCTGGTGGCCTCCGCGCACATGACCATCCTCACCGCCAAGGTGGCGGGCGTTCCGCGTGTCATCGCCTGCGCGCCGCCCTTCCAGGGCCGGCCCGCACCGGCCATTGTCACGGCCATGCACCTGGCGGGCGCCGACGAAATCTACTGCCTGGGCGGGGTGCAGGCCGTCGCCGCCATGGCCGTGGGCACGGAGACCATCGCCGCCACCGACATGGTGGCCGGCCCGGGCAACGCCTATGTGGCCGAGGCCAAGCGCCAGCTCGCGGGGCGCGTGGGTATCGACTTGTTCGCCGGGCCCACCGAAACCCTGGTGATCGCCGATGACAGCGTGGACGGCGAGCTGTGTGCCACCGACCTGCTGGGCCAGGCCGAGCACGGCCCCAACTCGCCCGCCATCCTGCTCACCAACTCCGAGAAGCTCGCCCGCGACACCCTGGCGCAGATCGAGGTGCAGTTGCGCACCCTGCCCACGGCGGCCGTGGCCGGCCAGGCGTGGCGCGACTACGGCCAGGTGATCGTTTGCGACAGTTACGAGGAGATGGTGGCCGAGGCGGACCGCATCGCCTCTGAGCACGTTCAGGTGATGACCCGTGACCCCGATTTCTTCCTGCGGCGCATGACCAACTACGGCGCGCTGTTCCTCGGCCCCGAGACGAACGTGAGCTACGGCGACAAGGTGATCGGCACCAACCACACCCTGCCTACCCGCAAGGCGGCCCGCTACACCGGCGGGCTGTGGGTGGGCAAGTTCCTCAAGACCTGCACCTACCAGAAGGTGAAGCCCGAGGCCTCCGCATTGGTGGGCGAGTACTGCTCGCGGTTGTGTGCCATCGAGGGCTTCGCCGGCCACCAGGCCCAGGCCGACATCCGCGTGGCCCGCTACGGGCCGGTGAGGGCAGCGGCCCATCGCTGAGGGCTGCCGGCGGCGAAAAAAAACCCGCCCCCGGAGGGGCGGGTTTCAAGGCGCAGATTGCCTGATCAGGCGGTGAGCTGATTACCCAGCGGCAGGTTGCGGATGCGCTTGCCGGTGGCGGCATGGAGCGCGTTGAAGAAGGCCGGAGCGAAGGGCGGCACGCCCGGTTCACCCACGCCCGAGGACGGCTTGTCGATGCCGGCAGGCATGATGTGCGTACGCACGTCCATGCCGCCCTCACCGATGCGCAGCACCGGGTAGTCGTGGAAGTTGTTCTGCTCCACGCGACCATTCTTGAAGGTGATGTTGGTGTACTTGGCGATGGACAGGCCCATCACCGCCGCGCCTTCCATCTGCGAGGCCACCCGCTCGGGGTTGACGCAGAAGCCGCAGTCGATGGCGGTATCCACCCGTGGCACCGAGACGTTGCCGTCCTTGTCCACCTTCACGTGCACCACCGTGGCCACGTAGGTGAGGAAACTGCGCTGGCAGGCGATGCCCAGCCCCTCGCCCTTGGGCAGCTTCTTGCCCCAGCCGGCTTCCCTGGCGGCTCGCTCCACCACGGCGCGCAGGCGCCCCGTGTCGATGGGATAGGTCTCCCACGGATCGCCGTAGTTCCACAACTCGCTGGTGACCGTGGCACGCGGGTCGACAATGCGAGCCGGCCCGATCATCTCGAGCAGGAAGTCCTTCGGGTCGCGGCCCAGGTCGGCAGCCAGCTCCGCCACCATGGACTGCATGGCGAAGGCGTGGGGGATGTTGTTCACCGAGCGGAACCAGCCGATGCGCGTCTTGGCCACCGCCTCGCCCGTCTCGAGCCGCAGGTTGGGCACATTGAAGGGCGTGTCGATGAGGCCGAGGCCGAGTTCCAGAGAGCTCTCGCGCTTCGGATCGGGCATGAAGTTGGACATGAGCGACGGCGAGACGCTGCGATGCCGCCAGGCCACCACCTTGTTCGATGCGTCCAGGCCCGCCGTGACGTGCTGGTAGGACACCGAGTGGTAGAAGCCGTGGTGGATGTCGTCCTCGCGCGTCCAGACCACCTTCACGGGCGTGCCCCCCATGGCCCTGGACAGCATGGCCGCCTCGAGAGCGAAGTCGCACTTCGACTTGCGGCCGAAGCCACCGCCCAGCAGGGTGACGTTGACCGTGACGTCTTCTTCCTTCATGCCGAGCACGCCGGCCACGTCACCGCGGGTGCCGCCGGGGCTCTGCACGCAGGCCCAGACCTCGGCCTTGCCGCCCCGGACGCGCGCCACTGCGGCGGGCGGTTCCATGGTGGCGTGGTGGCCGTGGGGGATGTAGTACTCGCGCTCCACCACCTTGGCCGCACCGGCCAGCGCCGCGTCCACGTTGCCCTCGTTGCGCTCCACCTTGCCGGGCTTACGCGCAGAATCGGCCATGGACTGGCGGAATCGGTCGGAATCGTAGTCGGCGTTGGGGCCGTCCTCCCACTTCACCTTGAGGGCCTCGCGGCCCTTCAGCGCCGCCCAGGTGCTGTCGGCCACCACCGCTACGCCGCCCAGCGGCATGAACTTGGCCGGCATGGGTGTGCCGGAGATGGGCACCACCTTGATGACGCCAGGCACCTTCATGGCGGCGGCCTCGTCCCAGCTCACCGCCTTGCCCAGCACCACCGGCGGGCGGGCCACCACGGCGTACTTCATGCCGTCGATGCGCACGTCCTGGGCGTAGTTCGCCGCGCCCGTGGTGATGTCGCGCAGGTCGGTGATCTGCACCTTGCCCTTGCCGATGTAGCGGAACTGGGAAGGATCCTTCAGCGACAGCGCGCTGGGTCGCGGCGTCTTGAGCCCCGCCGCAGCGGCGGCGAGCTCGCAGTAGCCCAGCGGCTTGCCCGATGGGATGTGCACCACCTTGTGGTTCTCGGCGCGCACGTCCATGTCCGAGCAGGCCCAGGTGAGGGCGGCGGCCGTCTCGAGCATCTTGCGGGCGGCGGCGCCGCAGGCGCGCATGGGCTGGATGAAGTGGCGCACCGAGCGCGAGCCGTCGGTGTCCTGGTTGCCGTACTTCTGCTCATCGCCGGGCGCCTGGACGATCTTCACCTTCGACCAGTCGGCCTCCATCTCGTCAGCCACGATCATGGGCAGGCTGGTGCGCGAGCCCGTACCCATTTCCGAGCGGTGGGTGACGATGGTCACGGTGCCATCGGGGGCGATGGACACGAACACGTGCGGATCCCACACCGCGCCGCCGGGCATGCCGTCGGCGCCCGTCTTGTAGGCATTGACCGAACCGCCGTCGGCCAGCGCGCCGCGGGGGAACACCTGGGCGGCGAGCACCAGGCCGCCGCCGGCGAACAGGCCCTTGAGCATGTCGCGGCGGCTCACGTTTTCGAGGCGCAGGCGCTTGCTGATGTTGCGCAGGTTGGAGTTCATGTTCAGGCCTCCTTCGCGGCGGCCTTCACGGCCGAGAAGATGCGCTGGTAGCAGCCGCAGCGGCAGATGTTGCCGGACATGGCCGCCAGGATCTGCTCGTCGTTGGGGCGCTTGTTGTCGTTGAGCAGCGCGGCGGCCTGCATGATCTGGCCGGGCTGGCAGTAGCCGCACTGCGGCACGTTGGCGTCGCGCCAGGCTTTCTGTACCGGATGGTTGCCCTGGGGATGCAGCCCCTCGATGGTGGTGACGGCCTTGCCGTCGAGCGCTTGCATGGGCGTGGCGCACGCGCGCGCAGCCTTGCCGTCCACGTGGACGGTGCAGGCGCCGCACAGGCCCACGCCACAGCCGAACTTGGTACCCGTGAGGCCCAGTTCGTCGCGCAGGTACCACATGAGCGGCATCTGGGGATCGCCCGAGAAGTTGCGCTCCTGGTTGTTTACCTTGAGCTTCATTGCTTTACATCCTCCCTTTGGAGTCCGGTGCTGCGTTGGCTGGGACTTCCCGTTCGTCGCCGCTCTCCGCGACACGCAGAGACGCTGACGAAAACGTTCCATGACGCTAGCACGTCGGCAGGGGTTGCGGGTGGTACGGCCGGTAAATTAGGTGCGAGGCGGCGTCAGTCCGCGGCCCGCGCGGCGAGAAAGATGCCGCACAGCAACACGGCGAATCCCGCCAACTGCAGCGCGCCGAAGCCTTCGCCGAACAGCAGCCATGCAAGGATCGCGGCGCCCACCGGCTCGCCGAGGATGGCCAGCGCCACCACAGTGGCGGGCACGTGGCGCACAGCCCAGTTGACGCCGGTGTGCCCGAGCAGCTGCGGTCCCGCGGCCAGCGCCACCAGCAGTGCGAGCGCCGCGGGCGAGAGCGGGGCCGCCAGCGCCCCCGACGCCGCTGCGGTGCACAACAGCACGACGGCGGCCGCACCGTAGGCGATCCAGGCGTAGGACAGCAGCGACAGCCGGGCGCGCAACTCTCGGCCGATGAGCAGGTAGGCCGAGGCCGCCAGGGCGCCGCCCAGCGCCAGGGCGTTGCCAAGGATCGGACGCGGCGCCGCGACGCCCGGGGCGGGGGCGCTGGACAGGATGAGGGCGCTGCCCGCCAGGCCGACCACGATGCCGGCTGCCACCGCGGGCCGGATGCGCTCGCGCAGCAGCAGCCAGGAGGCGATCCCCACCCACACGGGGTTGGTGGTCACAAGCGCCGCGCTGCTGGCCACGCTGGTGTGCTCGAGCGAGGTGATCCAGGCGGCGAAGTGCAACGCCAGCACGACGCCCGAGGCAGCGGCCAGGGCGAGGTCGCGGCGCGACAGGCGCGGCAGTTCGCGGCGCAGGCCCGGCAGCGCGAACGGCGTGACCAGCGCCACGGCGATGGCCAGCCGCAGCGCCGCGATGGTGAGTGACGGCACGCCCTCGGCCTGCGCGTAGCGGATCAGGATCGAGGCGGTGGACACCACCGCCACCGCCCCGGCGAGCACGGCGTAGACCAGGCCGCGCGGCGGCGAGGCCGGCGCGTTCACAGCCAGGGGCGAAGCCAGCCCAGGCCGGCCTGCGTGCCCGCCGCCGGGCGGTATTCGCAGCCGATCCAGCCGGCGTAGCCGATGCGGTCGAGGTGGGCAAAGAGGAACGGGTAGTTGATCTCGCCGGTACCCGGCTCGTGGCGGCCCGGTGTGTCGGCGAGCTGCATGTGGCCAATGCGCACGAGGTTCGCCTCGATGGTTGGCGCCAGGTCGCCCTCCATGATCTGCATGTGATAGACGTCATACTGGAAAGCGAGGTTGGGCACGGCCGCGTAGTGCATCAGGTCGAAAGCCTGGGCCGAGGTGTTCAGGTAGAAGCCCGGAATGTCGCGGTCATTGATGGCCTCAATGAGGATGGTGACGCCCAGCAGCGCGGCCTGGGCGCCGGCGTGGCGCAGGTTGGCGATGAACGCCGCGCGCATGGCGGACTCGTTCACGCCGCGCGGGCGCAGGCCCGCCATCACGTGCAGGCGCTTCGCGCCTAGCACGGCGGCGTACTCAAGCGCGCGGCCGAAGGCGTCCTCGAACTCGGCGTGGCGCGACGGATCGCAGGCCATGCCGCGATCTCCCTCGGCCCAGCGGCCGGGCGGCGTGTTGAACAGCACCATCTCCAGGCGATGGCGGTCGAGCTGCTCGCGGATCTCGCCGGCCGGATGGTCGTAGGGAAACAGGAACTCCACGCCCCGGAACCCCGCCTGCGCCGCCGCGCCGAAGCGCTCCAGGAAGGGCAGCTCGGTGAACAGCATCGAGAGGTTGGCGTTGAAGCGCGGCATGACGGCGGGGCTCTCCGGAAGTACGCCCGGAGCGCGCGGTGCACGCCGTGTTGCCGGGCTCTTCGATTATAGGCAGCGCGGTTTGACGCCCCCGGGTCTCGCGCTGCACCATCCGATCCCTCCCCGCGGCCCGCCGGCCGCCCGATCCCGCCGAGACCGCCCATGAGATTCACCGGAACCGATGCCTACGTTGCCACCGAGGAGCTGCGCGTGGCCGTGAATGCCGCCGTCACGCTCGAACGCCCGCTGCTGGTGAAGGGCGAGCCGGGTACCGGCAAGACCATGCTCGCGCTGGAGGTGGCAAGGGCCCTGGGCCGTCCGCTGCTGCAGTGGCACGTGAAGTCCACCTCCAAGGCCCAGCAGGGCCTGTACGAGTACGACGCCGTGTCGCGGCTGCGCGACTCCCAGCTGGGCGATCCGCGCGTGCACGACATCGCCAACTACATAAAACGCGGCCCCGTGTGGGACGCCTTCAACAGCGACCAGCCGGCGGTGCTGCTCATCGACGAGGTGGACAAGGCGGACATCGAGTTCCCCAACGACCTGCTGCGCGAGCTCGACCGCATGGAGTTCTTCGTCTACGAAACGCAGGCACTGGTGAAGGCGCAGCACCGCCCGGCTATCATCATTACCAGTAACAACGAAAAGGAGCTGCCCGACGCCTTCCTGCGCCGCTGCTTCTTCCACTACATCCGGTTCCCGGACCGCGAGACCATGGAGAAGATCGTCGAGGTGCACTATCCGGGCATCAAGAAGACCCTGCTGGCTTCTGCGTTGAATGCCTTCTTCGAGATCCGCGAGGTGCCGGGCCTCAAGAAGAAACCCTCCACCTCGGAGCTGCTCGACTGGCTCAAGCTGCTGGTGGCCGAGGACATCCCGCCCGAGGCCCTGGCTAGCCAGGACAGCGGCAAGATCATCCCGCCGCTGCACGGTGCCCTGCTCAAGAACGAGCAGGACGTGCACCTGTTCGAGCGGCTGGTGTTCCTGTCGCGCCGCAGCCGCTAGCCGCGGGCGTGCTCACCGACTTCTTCTTCCAGCTGCGCGACGGCGGCGTTCCCGTCTCCGTGAAGGAGTGGCTCGCCCTGCTGCACGGGCTGGAGGCCAACGTGGCGCAGTGCCGGGTCGAGGACTTTTACTACCTGGCGCGTACCGTGCTGGTGAAGAACGAAGCCCACTACGACCGCTTCGATCGCGTGTTCGCCGCCTACTTCAAGGCCGTGGCGTCCATTCCCGACGCGCTGGTGGCGCAGATCCCCGCCGAGTGGCTCAGGCGCCAGGCCGAGCTCAACCTCACCGAGGAGGAGAAGGCCGCCATCCAGGCCCTGGGGGGCTGGGAGAAGCTCATGGAGACGCTGCGCCAGCGCCTGGAAGAACAGAAGGGCCGCCACCAGGGCGGCAGCAAGTGGATCGGCACGGCCGGCACCTCGCCCTTCGGCGCCCACGGCTTCAACCCCGAGGGGGTGCGCATCGGCCAGGAGGGCTCGCGCAACCGCCGCGCCGTGAAGGTGTGGGACGAGCGCCAGTACCGCAACCTCGACGACCGGCAGGAGCTGGGCACGCGCAACATCAAGGTGGCGCTGCGCCGACTGCGCAAGTTCGCCCGCGAGGGCGCGGCCGAGGAGCTGGACCTGGACGACACGGTGCGCTCCACGGCCCGCAACGCCGGCTGGCTGGACATCCGCATGGTCCCCGAGCGGCACAACGCGGTGAAGGTGCTGCTGTTCGTGGACATCGGCGGCTCCATGGACGACCACGTGAAGGTGTGCGAGGAGCTGTTCTCCGCCGCCCGCAGCGAGTTCAAGCACCTGGAGCATTTCTACTTCCACAACTGCGTCTACGAGACCGTCTGGAAGGACAATCGTCGCCGCAACAGCGAGCGCCATCCCGTGCTGGACGTGATCCACAAGTACCCGGCCGACTACAAGCTGGTGTTCGTGGGCGATGCCACCATGAGCCCCTACGAAATCTCCTACCCGGGCGGCTCGGTGGAGCACCACAACGAGGAGCCGGGCGCCGCGTGGATGCAGCGCCTGCTGGACGTCTACCAGAAGGCGGCCTGGATCAACCCCCAGCCCGAGGACCGCTGGGGCTACTACGACTCCGTGGGCCTGCTGCGCTCGATCATGGGCGGGCGCATGTTCCCGCTCACCCTCGAAGGGCTCGACCGGGCCATGCGCGAACTCGTGCGCTAGCGCCCCGCCAGCGCCTCAGCTGCCGAAGTTGAGTTGTCCCGGCGCGAGGTAGCGCAGCGCAGCGCGAGACGGCGGCGACCGCCACCCCGGGAGCCTTGGCTGCCTGCGCGGCGAACAGTGTGCCCGCAGTGGCCCCCGTCCACAGGTGCGCGGGCGTCTGTCCTGCCCTGCAGATCGCAGCCGCTATCACGCTGCGACCCGGCGCCGGGTGGCTCACCGGTCCCGAGGCGTCGATCAAGCCGACTCGCGTCCTTTGGGCGAGCGTTGTTCTCCCATGGTCGGCGGTGCGGCTTTCAGCACCTCCTCGACGCTGGTGACTCCCTGGGCCACCTTGAGGGCGCCAGCCAGGCGCAGCGGCTTCATGCCGGCGCGGAAGGCCTGCTCGCGGATGGCCACGGGGTCGGCGTCGGGGGTGACGAGTTTCTTGACGGCATTCGTCATGAGCATGATCTCGTAGATGCCGATCCGGCCGGAGTAGCCTGTCATGCGGCATTCAAGGCAGCCCTGCGGGTAGTACACCTGGGCCGGCCTCTCGGCCTGCCAGGGGTTGATGAGCATCCTCCAGGTTTCTTCGTCCACCGCCCCTGCCTCCCGGCAGTGGGGGCACAGCGTGCGCAGCAGCCGCTGGGCCATCACGCCCAGGATGGTGGAGTGCAGCAGGTAGGCGGGTACGCCGATGTCCAGCAGCCGCGTGATGGCCGAAGGCGCGTCGTTGGTGTGCAGCGTGGACAGCACCAGGTGGCCGGTGAGGGCGGCCTGGATGGCCATCTCGGCAGTCTCCATGTCGCGGATCTCGCCCACCATGATGATGTCGGGGTCCTGGCGCATGAGGGTGCGCACGCCAGCCGCGAAGTCGAGACCGATGGTCTGGTGCACCTGCATCTGGTTGAAGGCCGGCTCCACCATTTCGATCGGGTCCTCCACTGTGCAGACATTCACTTCGCCAGTGGCGAGCTGCTTGAGGGTGGAATAGAGCGTAGTGGTCTTGCCGGAGCCGGTGGGGCCCGTGACGAGGATGATGCCATGGGGCTGGGCGATCATTCGCCGCCACTTCCCCGAGTCGTCCTCCGAGAATCCCAGAGCCGCGAAGTCCTTGACGATCACGTCGGGGTTGAAGATACGCATCACCAGTTTCTCGCCGAAGGCGGTGGGCAAAGTGGACAGACGCAGCTCCACCTCGCCGCCGTCGGGCGTCACGGTCTTGATGCGCCCATCCTGGGGGCGGCGTTTCTCCACCACATCCATGCGGCCGAGGATCTTGATGCGGCTGGTCATGGCGGACATCACAGGCGTGGGGATCTGATAAACCTGGTGCAGTACTCCGTCGATGCGAAAGCGCACGTTGCCGGTTTCGCGACGCGGCTCCATGTGGATGTCGCTCGCGCGCTGCTCGAAGGCGTACTGGAAGATCCAGTCCACGATGTGGACGATGTGGCGGTCGTTGGCGTCGAGGTTGCCGCGCTGGCCCAGCTGCACCAGTTGCTCGAAATTGGCGATGTCGCTGACGTCGGCGTTCTTCTGCTTCTGCGCCCCCGCCACCGAGCGAGCCAGGTTGTAGAACTCCACCAGATACGTGGCGATGTCCAGCGGGTTGGCGACCACGCGCCGGATCTCGAGCTTCAGGATACGGGCAAGTTCCTTTTCCCACTCGCGCACCCAGGGTTCGCAGGTGGCCACCACGCACTCCTTGGCCGTCACCCGGATCGGCAGGATGGCGAAGCGTTTGGCGTAGGCGTTGGACATCACCTTGGTGACGGCGGCGAAGTCGATCTTGAAGGGGTCGATGTGCAGGTAGGGCAGTCCGACCTTTCCAGCCAGCCACTCGGTGAGGGCCTCGAGATGCAGCAGTTTCTTCGCGTTGCGCGGATCGGGCCATTTCTGGTCGGCGATCAGCACCAGCGGGTGAACCTCCGAACGGCGCCCGGCGTGGCGGGTGGCGAACTCACTGGCGATGACGGCGGGCACCAGCCCGTCAGCGCAGAGATCGCTGAGCAGATCCCGCAGCGTCAGACGTTGCTCGGTGCGGGCGGCGGCAAGCGCGGAGGCAGTCTGCATGATCATGATCTCGCAAGGTAATCCAAGAAAACCCGCTTCGCGGCAGGGAAGCGGGAGGGCCGCGCCGGACCGGATCAGGGCTGTGGCAGCGCCTCGATGGTCCCCACGTGGACGCCGAAACGACCGGCGCGCCGGTCGGCGTAGTAGCGCCGCAGGCTGTTGCGTACCGTGGGAAAGGCAAGACGGTCCCAGGGAATGTCTTCCTCGCCCGCCAGCACAGTTTCGAGGGTTTCCGATCCAGGGCGGAAATCCAGGTCGCGCAGCCTGGCCCGGAAAAGAATGTACACCTGGTCGATGTGCGGAATGTTGAACAGCGCATAGAGCGACAGGTCATCGACGCGCGCATTCGCCTCCTCCAGCGTTTCACGGGCAGCGCCCTCGGCGGTGGTTTCGCCGTTCTCCATGAAGCCCGCCGGCACGGTCCACAGGCCGTAACGCGGTTCGATGGCGCGGCGGCAAAGCAGGATGCGGTCCTGCCATTCTGCGATGCAGCCCACCACCAGTTTCGGGTTCTGGTAGTGCACCGTGCCACAGCCGCCGCACACGTGGCGCGGGCGGTTGTCCTCTGGTGGTGTCTTCAGGCTGACGGGCTGGCCGCAATGGCTGCAGAAGTTCATGGGGGCTTTGGGCTGCGTGGGCGATAATTCTCGCCGCGCCGCACCGGCACAGTGGAGCGTGGCGTGATTCTATCCCCGTCCACCGAAGCCAACGGGGCGTTCCCCGCCATGAAGCCTTCCCACCTGAGCGCCATCCTGGCGCGCGAGTTCGCAGCCGCAGGCGCCGGCAGTCACACCCCGGTGATGCTCTGGGGCGCGCCCGGAACCGGCAAGAGCGAGATCGTGGCGGCGGTGGCCTCCCGTCACGCGGTGCCGCTCATCGACCTGCGCCTTTCGCAACTCGAGCCCACCGACCTGCGCGGAGTCCCCTTCCGGGTGGACGACCACGTGCTCTGGTCGGTGCCCGCGCTGTTGCCCGACGCGATCCGGCACGGTCCGCGCGGCATCCTGTTCCTCGACGAGATCAACGCGGCGCCGCCCTCGGTCACGGCGGCGGCCTACTAGCTCATTCTCGATCGCCGTCTGGGCGAGTACCGCGTGCCCGGGGGCTGGGCACTGTTCGCGGCCGGCAACCGCCAGGGCGACCGGGGCGTGACCTACGCCATGCCCGCGCCTCTTGCCAACCGGTTCACCCACTACCACCTGGAGCCCCACTTGGACGACTGGGTGGCGTGGGCACTCGGTGCCGGTGTGGATGCGCGCGTGATCGCCTTCCTGCGCTTCCGGCCGGAACTGCTGTTCGATTTCGAGGCTGCCCGCGACCCGGTGGCCTACCCCTCGCCGCGCACCTGGGCCTACGCCCACCGGGCCCTCTGCAAGTTCGGGGACCGGCCGGACCTGCTGTTCGACGCCCTGCAGGCCTGCGTGGGCATGGCCGCTGCGGCGGAGTTCAAGGCCTTCCTGGATCACCTCGAGCACCTGCCGGACGTGGACGCCAACGCCCGGGGCGAAAGCCAGGAGATGCCAGCGGCGGTGGATTTGCAGTACGCCGTGGCGGCGGCGCTGGAGCGCCACGCCCAGCGCGTCCTGCCCCATCCGGGCGGCGAGGCAGTGCTGGGCCACATTCTCGATTACGCCCGCCGCTTCCCGGACCGGGAGATGGGCATGATGCTGGCGGCCGATTTGCAACGCGCTGTGGACAGGCCGCTCATTTACGAGCCGCACTTCGCCCTTTGGACCGAGAGCCTGGGCGAACTGCTGCGCCCCAGCCCGTGAGCGGGCAAGGCGGCGCGCCCGCCCCGGCCGAGGCGCAGGCCCGGACGCGGCTCGCGGCAGCCCGTGCGCGCCTCGTCATGGAGCGGCCCTTCCTGGGCGCGCTGGCGCTGCAGATGCCGCTTGCGGCGGCGGACCCCCTGCGCTGCGATACCCTGAGCACCGACGGCAGGCGCCTGATCTTCAATGCGGCCTTCGAGGCGTCCCTTCGAGCCGCCGAGGCCGAATTCCTGGTGGCTCATGTGTTGCTGCATTGTGCCCTGGGGCACTTCGCGCGCCGCGGCCACCGGGTACGGCGCCGCTGGGAAGCCGCCTGCGATCACGCCGTAAATCTGATGCTGCGCGAGGACGGGATGGCAGTGCCCTCCTGGGCCATGGCGGATCCGGCCTTCACGGGTCTGGCAGCGGAGGAGATTTACCCGCTGCTCCCTGAGGACGGCGGCGGCGCGCCCCGCGATCGCCACGGCCCCCGGTTAGATGGCGGGCCGGGAGGAGGGGGAGGAGGCCCTAACGGGGCGCAGGGCGGGCAGGCCGCGGCGCCGGCGTCCGAGACATCCGGCGCAGGTATTTCTCCGCGAGGGGCTTCCAGCCGAATCGATGGCCCGTTCCGCGGCGCCGCTGCCTCGCCGCCCGATGAGGCGCCCGCGGCTGGGCAGGGGCTGGATGGGGCCGAACTGGGAGCGTTGTGGCGCGGCCGCGCGGCGGCGGCGGCCCAGGCGGCGCGCCTGGCCGGCCGGCGGGGCGATGCCTGGCTGCGGCGTCTGGAGGGCATCCTGGAGCCGGCCTTGCCCTGGAGGGCGCTGCTGGCCCGGCAGGTGATGCGCGCGGCGCGCGACGATTACAGCTTCGCGCGCCCGCGGCGGCGCGACGGCGATGCCCTGTTGCCGCGTCTGGCGAGCGGCACGCCGTACGTGGTGGCGGCGCTGGACACCAGCGGCTCCATCACCGATGCCGAGCTGGCCGAATTCACTGGCGAGTTGCAGGCGCTCAAGGCGCAGGCGCGGGCAGAACTGGTGGTGCACGCCTGCGACGAGAGGCTCGCCCCGGAGGGTCCGTGGCGATTCGCGGCCTGGCAGCCGGTCTGCCTGCCGCCGCGGCTTTCTGGGGGCGGGGGCACGCGCTTTACGCCGGTGTTCGAGTGGATCGAGCGCAAGGGCCTGCGCCCGGACTTGCTGGTGTACTTCACCGACGCTCAGGGCGAGTTCCCGCCGCGGGCGCCGGGCTACCCGGTGCTGTGGCTGGTGAAGGGGCGCGCCCCCGTGCCCTTCGGCGAGCGGTTGGCCTTCGGCTGATCAGGGCCGCGGCGGCGTCAGAGGCACGAGTCGGATGGTGGCCGCCGTGAGCGCGGCAAAGGCCACGTACAGCACGGTGAACACCCACTCGGGGAAATCGTGGAATAGCACAGCGTGCACTGCCCGCGCCACGAAGGAGCGCTGCGACTCCGTACCGCGCAGCGCCGTCTCCCACTGGGTGAGCGGGCACACCATGCCCAGCAGCGATTCCAGCGCCACGAAGGTGATGGCCGCCAGATGAAGCGAGCGGAAGGCGCGGTTGCCGATCCAGCGCCAGCCGCACCAGTGGCCTAGCCACACCAGCGCGAAACCCAGCACCACAAACGCCACGAAGGCGGCGTGCAGCAAAACAATCAGATCGGCCAGCAGGGAGGCGTTCAGCGCTCGACGGGCCGCGCCGGGTCGGCGCACCACTCGCTCCACGAACCGGGGTACAGGCGCGAGCCCGACATCCCGGCCACGTCCATGGCGAGCAGGTTGTGGCAGGCGGAGATACCCGAGCCGCACTGGTGCGCCAGCGTGTGGGCCGGCCGGCCCGCCGCCCCGGCCTCGAAGGCCGCATGCAGCTCCTGGCGGGGCCGGAAGAAGCCCAGCGGGTCGAGGTTGTCGCGGAAGAACCGGTTCACGGCGCCGGGAATGTGGCCGCCCACGGGATCGATGGTTTCGTTCTCGCCGCGGAAGCGGTCGGCGGCACGGGCGTCCACGATGCGCATGGTGCCGTCACCCAGGTGGGCGAGCATGTCATCGGCGGTGACGGCGACATTGCCGGGCGCGCCGCGGAAGGTGGTGGCGACGGGTGCGGGCACGACGTCGGTGACGGGATGTCCGGTGCGCACCCAGAGCTCCCAGCCGCCGTCCAGCACCGCCGCCCGGCGATGACCGAGCCAGTGCTTGAGCATCCACCACAGCCGCGCCGCGTACAGACCGCCGGCCTGGTCATAGGCCACCACCTGGGTGTCGTTGGACACACCCATGCGGCCGAGCCAGTCGATGAAGGCCTGGGGATCGGGCAGGGGATGGCGGCCGTTGCGGCCGGTGACCGGGCCGGCCAGATCGCGGTCCACCGAGGCGAAGCGCGCCCCTGGCAGGTGGGCCGTGCGGTAGGCCTCAGCGCCAAGGCCGGGCCTCATCAGGTCGTGGCGGCAGTCGAACACCACCACGCCCGGGTCGCGCAGGTGGGCGGCCAGCTCGGCGATGGACACCAGCGTGGACCAGTTGGTGAAGCGCGGCGCGGGCTCCACCTCGGCGGCCAGCCAGTGGCGCGCGGCGGTTTCGTGCTCGAACAGCTGCACCTCGGCGTCCACCAGCAGCTGGTTGACCCAGGCAAGCCAGCCGTGCCAGCGCTCCCCCGACACCACCGCCACGCGGCGGAAATCGTGCGCATGGGCGCGGACGAAGCGCAGGTCTTCCCAGGCCACGTCAAGGGTATAGCCGTGCATGTCGCGTAGGTCGAGCAGCAGGTCCACGCGGCCCGCCACTCGCAGGGTTTCGAGTACTTCGCGCTCGAAGCGCTGGAAATCGGCGAGGGCGAATTCGCCGAAAACGCCCACGGTGATGAGCTGCCCGGAAGTTTCGATGGTGATCATGGCATGCCGAGTTTAGCGCGGCGCGGATGGGCCCCGCAGCACCAGCATGCCGCCGGCGATGATCAAGGCCATGCCCGCCAGGGCCACGGGCGCGAGACGCTCGCCCCACAGCGCCATGCCGAAGAGCGTGGAGAAAACCACCGTGGAGTAAGCGAAGGCGCCCACCACCAGGGTGTTGCCCGTGAGGTAGGCGCGGGTCATGGCGAGCTGCGCGACGGTGGCCGTGGTGCCCACGCCCAGCAACACCCAGGCGTTGGCGGCCGTGGGCGGCGTGAATCCGCTCACTGCCCCCCACGCGCCCGACGCCGCCGCCGACACTGCCGTGAACCAGAACACCACCCGCCAGCCCGGCTCGCCCGAGGCGCCGAGACGCTTGACGTTGAGGTAGGCCGCGGCGGCCAGCACGCCCGAGGCAAGACCCAGCAGGGCGTCGCGCCACTGGTCCTCGCGCACGGTGGGCTCGAGCAGCAGCACCACGCCGGCGAAGGCGAGGCACAGGGCCCTCAACCGGTCGGCGCGCAGACGTTCACGCAACAGCAGCGCGCTGAACAGGGCCAGGAAAAGCGGCGAGGTGTAGTTGAGCGTCACCGCCGTGGCCAGCGGCAGGCGGGCGATGCACCAGAAGTACAGGCCCAGGGACACCACGCCCGACAGCCCGCGCAGCAGGTGCAGGCGCCAGTAGGGCGTGGCGAGCGGCCAGCCCTTCAGGCGCGCCAGCAGCGCGAGCACCAGCAGGCCGATAGCCGAGCGCCAGAATACCAGGTCAGCGGCGCCGAACCACTGCGCCCCTAGCTTGGCGAACACGCCCATGGCTGCGAACAGGACGCCTGCCAGCAGCATCCACAGGGCGCCCAGCGGCACGGCAAACATCATGAGTGCCGGATAAGTCAGCGCCACCTGCAAGGGGCGGCGCTGGCCGCACCCACGGCCCGGATCAGGCCGGGCTCGAGAGCAGGTGCGGCCCCAGGGTGCGACGCAGGTACTCGTGGAAGTGCACCATGCCATCTTCCATGGGTGACTGGTAGGGGCCGAACTCGTTGTCGCCGCGCAGCCACAAGGCCTTGCGGCCTTCCTGCATGCGCACGCAGATCTCCTCATCCTCCGCCGCCGTCTCCATGTAGGCCCGTTGCTGGGCCTCCACGAACTCGGGCTCGAACAGGGCGATCTCCTCGGGGTAGTAGAACTCCACCACGTTGGTGCACGCCTCCGGCCCGCGTGGCAGGATGTGGGAGATCACCAGCACGTGCGGGTACCACTCCACCATGAGGTTGGGGTAGTAGGTGAGCCATATGGCGCCGTGGGGCGGGGTGGCGCCGCCGTAGGAGGCGCGCACCGCGGCGTGCCAGCGCTCGTAGGCATTGCTGCCGGGCCGGGCGAGGTCGCGGAACACTCCCACCGTCTGCACGCTCCACCAATCGCCGAACTCCCACTTCAGGCCGCCGCAGTCCACGAAATGCCCGAGTCCGGGATGGAAGGGCTCCACGTGGTAGTCCTCGAGGTACACCTCGATGAAGGCCTTCCAGTTGACGGGGTACTCGTCCACGCGTGCGCTGTGGAAGCGGTAGCCGGAGAAGTCGTAGGCCACGCCGGTCTGCATGGGGCCCAGATCGGCGCTGATGTCGCGCGGACCGGAAAAGCGCAGGCCGTGCCAGGCCTGCAGAGGCGTACGCGCAAGGTCGAGGCAGGGCTTGCCGGGGAAATGGGGCGCGCCCAGCAAGTGGCCGCGATTGTCGTAGGTCCAGCGGTGCAGCGGACAGACGATGTGCCCGGTGTTGCCGCGCCCCTTCAGCATGATTGCCTGGCGGTGGCGGCAGACGTTGCTGATCAGTTCCACGCCGTTGGCGTTGCGCACCAGGGACTTGCCGTGGCCCATCCACTCGAGAGTGTGGTAATCGCCGGCTTCCGGAACCATCAATTCATGGCCCACGTAGCCGGGGCCGGCATCGAAAAGCAACCTCTTCTCCAGCTCGTGGACGGCGGGGTCAAAGTACCAGTCGATGGGGAGCTGGGTGGGGGTTTGGGAGAGAGAGGCGACAACGGCCAGATCGGACATGATCCCTGTGGGTCCTCCGGTTTCACGAGTGGTCGA
>DAIPHN010000052.1:0-18027 GCA_036771335.1 Burkholderiales bacterium | reverse complement strand
TGCGCCGCCGCTACGCCGAGGGCCTGTCGCCCGTGGCTCTGGTGGAGGCGCTGCTGCCGCGCTTCGAGGCGCCCGACACCCACAACACCTGGATTGCGCGCCTGCCGCGCGAGGCGCTGCTGGCCCGGGCGCGCGAACTCGAGGCCGCTGATCGCACGCGCCTGCCGCTGTTCGGCATTCCCTTCGCCATCAAGGACAACATCGACCTGGCCGGCGTGCCCACCACGGCCGCGTGCCCGGAATTCGCCTACGTGCCCTCGCGCAGCGCGACGGTGGTCCAGCGCCTGCTCGACGCGGGCGCCATCGCCCTGGGCAAGGCCAACCTCGACCAGTTCGCCACCGGGCTGGTGGGGGCGCGCTCGCCCCACGGCCCGGGGCGCAACAGCTTCGATCCGGCGTACGTCTCCGGCGGGTCCAGTTCCGGCTCGGCGCTTGCCGTGGCGCTGGGGCTGGCGAGCTTCAGCCTGGGCACTGACACGGCCGGTTCTGGCCGCGTGCCGGCGGCCTTCAACAACCTCGTCGGCCACAAGCCCACCCTGGGCCTGCTGTCGGCCCGCGGCGCGGTGCCCGCCTGCCGCTCGCTGGACACCGTTTCCATCTTCGCCCTGTGCGCGGGCGACGCCCAGCGCGTGCTGGCCGTGGCAGCGGGTTTCGATGCCGAGGACGGCTATTCCCGCGAGGCCCGGCCCAGCGGCTTCGATTTCGGCGCGGGCGTGCCCTTTCGCTTCGGGGTGCCGCGGGACGCGGACCTGGAATTCTTCGGCGACTCCGATACCGCGCGGCTCTTCGGCCAGGCGGTGGAGCGCCTGCGCGGCCGCGGCGGCGAGGCGGTGGAGTTCGACCTGCGGCCCTTCCTGGAAACGGCGCGGCTGCTCTACGAGGGGCCGTGGGTGGCGGAGCGCTACGCCGCCATCCGCGAGTTCTTCGACGCCCGGCCCGATGCCCTGCACCCCGTGACCCGCGGCATCGTCGAGCGCAGCCGCGCCTGGCTGGCCGCCGACGCCTACGCGGCCCAGTACCGCCTGCGCGACCTGGCGCGCGTGGCCGGCGCGCTCTGGTCGAAGGTGGACTGCGCCCTCACGCCCACGGCGGGCACCTGCTACACCATCGCCGCCGTAGAGGCCGACCCCATCCGCCTCAATTCAAATCTCGGCTACTACACCAACTTCATGAACCTGCTCGACCTGTCGGCCACCTCGGTGCCGGCGGGCTTTGGCGGCAACGGCCTGCCCTTCGGCGTGACGCTGTTCGCGCCAGCCCATCGCGACCTGCCGCTGCTGCACCTGGCCGACCGGTTGCAGCGCGCGGCGGTGTCCACGGCCGGGGCCGTGAACACGCCGCTGCCGCCGCCCGAGGATGGGCTTCCCGTTCACGTGGCCAGCGGCCAGGTGCGCGTGGCCGTGTGCGGCGCCCATCTCTCCGGCCTGCCCCTGAACGGACAGCTCGCCAGCCGCGGCGCCCGCCTGGTGGCCGCCACGCGCAGCGCGCCGTGCTATCGCTTCTACGCCCTGCCCGGCGGGCCGCCCGAGCGGCCCGGCATGGTGCGCGTGGCCGAGGGTGGCGGCGCGGTGGAACTGGAGGTCTGGGAACTGCCCGCCGAACACTTCGGATCGTTCGTGGCCGGCATTCCCGCGCCGCTGGGCATCGGCACCGTGCTGCTGGAGGACGGCGGCCGCGTGCAGGGCTTCGTGTGCGAAGCCGTGGCCGCCGAGGGCGCCCGCGACATCACCGCCCTGGGCGGCTGGCGGGCGTGGCTGGCGTCGAAGCCGGCCTGAGGCTTCGGGGGCTGGTCAGTCCCGGTTTCGGACAGCAACGGCGGTAGCGCGGTCAGTACATCCAGCAGCACATTTGCGTGCCTCGCAGGCGCACCCTCATGCGCCGCATGCTTGCGCTTGCCGGGGGCATGCGAACTTCCTATGCTCCCGGATCGGCGCATCCGGCCAGTAGCGGCCGGGATCGCATCATGGACACCCTCAGAGGCATGGTAACCACAATGAACCTGAAATCCTTTGCCTTCGCGGCCGCGATGCTCGCGGCGCTCTTGCCCGAGGCCGTGCGCGCCCAGGAAGAGGTCAGTCCCGAGCAAGTCCGCGCCATCGCCAGGGAGGCCTACATCTACGGCTATCCCATGGTGGACAGCTATCGCATCCAGTACGCCTATTTCGTCGACACCACCAGCCCCGAGTACAGGGCGCCCTGGAACCGGCTGCACAGCTTCTCGCGCGTGTTCACGCCCGAGGACAAGGCGGTGCAGACGCCCAACGCGGATACGCCCTACTCCGTCCTTGGCCTGGACCTGCGCACCGAGCCCATGGTGCTCACCGTGCCGCTGATCGACCAGAAGCGCTACTTCAGCATCCAGCTCATCGACGCCTACACCTTCAACTTCGACTACATCGGCAGCCGCACCACCGGCAACGGCGGGGGCAGCTATCTCATCGCCGGGCCGCGCTGGAACGGCATGCTGCCCCGGGGCGTGAAGAAGGTGATTCGTTGCGAAACTGATCTGGCGCTGGCCGTGTACCGCACCCAGCTCTTCAACCCGGCCGACATGGAGAACGTGAAGCGGGTGCAGGCCGCCTACAAGGTGCAGCCGCTGTCGGCCTTCCTGGGGCTGCCGGCGCCCAGGCCGGCGCCGGCCATCAATTTCGTCAAGCCGCTCACGCCCGAGGGGCAGAGAACGTCGCTGGCGTTCTTCAACGTCCTGAACTTCGTGTTGCAGTTCGCCCCGACTCACCCGTCCGAGCGCGCGTTGATGCGACGCTTCGCCAGCATCGGCATTGGCGCCGGGCGCAGCTTCGACGAGAGCGCGCTGTCCCCCGAGGTGCTGGCGGCCTTCAAGGCCGGCATGGCCGACGCGCTGGAGGAGCACGCGGGCCTGGAGGCGCGCATTGCCGCGGGCGAGGTGACTTCAGGCGACCTGTTCGGCACCCGCGAGCGGCTGAACAACAACTACCTGTACCGCATGGGTGGCGCCGTGCTTGGCATCTACGGTAATTCGCGGCAGGAAGCCATCTATCCCATCTACCGCGTGGACGCGCTCGGCAAGGCGCTCGACGGCGCGCACCGCTACCGCCTGCGGCTGCCCCCCGGGCAGTTGCCGCCCGTCAATGGCTTCTGGTCCCTGACGCTGTACGAGCTGCCCGCGAGCCTGCTGTCGGCCAACCCGCTGAACCGCTACCTGCTCAATTCCCCCATGCTGCCCCAGTTCCAGCGCGACCCGGATGGCGGCATCACCCTGTTCATCCAGAACGCCTCTCCCGGCAAGGAGAAGGAAGCCAACTGGCTGCCCGCGCCCAAGGGGCCCTTCTTCATGGCCATGCGGCTGTACTGGCCCAGGGAGGAGGCCCTGGACGGCCGGTGGACCACGCCGCCGCTGGTGCGGGTGCCGTAGCCAGGAGCAGCAATCGCCCAGCGTGCAGCGGGGCGCGTCTTTCCGCGCTGCCAGGAGTGTGACGTGCTGGCTGCGGGGCGGAAGCGAACCGTCAGGGCGCGAACATGGCCTGCAATGTTCGCAGGGTGGCCGCCAGGGTCGAGGGGCGAAGTGCACCCAAGCGCTTGATCAGGCGGGTTCGATGGAGCGTCCCGATATGGTCCAGCAGGGCCAGGCCTTGTTTGCCCTGGAACGTGAGCGGAATACGAAAATATGCCGTTCGCCGCCTCCCGTGCGCTCAATGAGCGCTGGCGCGCCGGGCGGCCATGGAGGCCGGCTTCAGACTCAAGGCATCTGAATCTTCCCGCCGCCCGGCATGCCGCCCGGGCCAAGGCCGCCCAGACCGCCGGGGCCGCCCATGCCGGGGGCGCCGCCGCGCGGGATCACGATGGAGGAGGCAGCCTGGCGGCGGTATTCCTCCAGCTCATGCACCATGCGTTCCAAGGCTTCCTTGGCGGCGGGCGCGTAGTTGGCCACTGCCTCGGACAGGTTTGCGGCATCGATCTCGAAAGACAGTGGCAGGGTGCCCATGTTGGTGTACATCTGGGCCTCGCCCACGTAGACCATCTGGCGCGCGGCGTCGGTGCTGCCGTCGGGCTTCACGGGTGTGAGCACGCGGATGGTGCCCACGCGGCGATCGGTGATGACCTCCTCGCGGTAGAGCTCGGCGGGGTCCATGGTGGGTTCGGGCATGCGGGGTTCGGCCATGACGGTCTCGGGCAAGGATTGGGAACGGTCTGGATGTTACCTGAGCATCCCGGCGCCGGGATGCGCTCGCCCCGCCCGACGGGGGGGGGCTGAAGGCAAACTTGGGGCGGCGCGGGGCCGCCCGGTAAACTCGCGCTTGGTTCCAACGTTCGTCACACCCGCCTTGACCGCCCTCAGACAATTCTCCCTCGAAGGCCGCCGTGCCCTCATCACGGGCGCGAGCCGCGGCATTGGCCGCACGCTGGCCGAGGGCCTGGCGGCGGCTGGGGTCCGCGTGGCGCTGGGTGCGCGTTCGGGCGATGAACTGAAGGCGGTGGCCGAAGGCATCCGCGAGGCTGGCGGCACTGCGGCAACCGTGCTGCTGGATGTCTCCGACGCGGCTTCCTGCGGGCGCGCGGTGGGCGCGGCGGCCGAGGCGCTGGGCGGCCTGGACATTCTGGTGAACAACGCCGGCATCGAGCAGGTCTGCCCCTCCCTGGAGGTGGACGAGGGGCTCTGGGACCGCATCCTCGACACCAACCTCAAGGGCGCCTTCTTCTGTGCCCAGGCGGCGGCGCGGATCATGCGCGATGCAGGTGGTGGCGGCGCCGTGGTGAACGTGTGCTCCCTCACCTCCGAGGTGGGCATACCCACGGCCGTGCCCTACGGCAGCTCCAAGAGCGGCTTGCTGGGCATGACCCGCGCGCTGGCGGTGGAGTGGGCGCCCCTCGGGATCCGCGTGAATGGCATCGCACCGGGCTATTTCCGGACCGACCTCACCGAGGTGTTTTATCGCGACGCCGCGTGGCAGCAGGCCATGCTGGCGAAGATTCCCGCCGGCCGCTTCGGGCAACTCGACGATCTGGTGGGCGCCACGGTGTTCCTGTGCTCCCCGGCAGCCGCCTACGTGACCGGGCAGTGCCTGTTCATCGATGGCGGCTTTATGGCGTCCATTTGAGCGTGAAGGCCGCCGACGCACCGCTGCCCGTGAATGCCGCCACCGCCATGGTGGAGGTGCGCGGCGTTGGCAAGGCCTTCGGCGGTGTGCCGGCCGTGGACCAAGTGTCCTTCACCGTGGCGAAGGGCCGCTTTCTCACCATCCTGGGGCCCAGCGGGTCGGGCAAGACCACGCTGCTGCGCATGATCGCCGGCTTCATCGAACCCGGCGAAGGGGAGATCTTCATCCACGGCAGGCCGGTGTCCGCGGTGCCGCCCCACCGGCGCTCCATCGGCATGGTGTTCCAGCGCCTCGCGCTGTTCCCGCACCTCACGGCGGCCCAGAACGTGGCCTATCCGCTGCGCATGCGCGGCTTCGCCGCCGGCGAGATTCCCGGCCGCGTGGAGGCGATGCTCAGGGTGGTGCAGCTTGGCGGCCTGGGCGGGCGGCGCATCCATGAACTCTCCGGCGGGCAGCAGCAGCGCGTGGCCATCGCCCGGGCGCTGGTGTACCAGCCAGACCTGGTGCTGCTGGACGAGCCGCTCTCGGCGCTGGACCGCAAGCTGCGCGAGGAGATGCAGCTCGAATTCCGCCGCATTCAGCAGGAACTCGGCGTGACCACCATCAACGTCACCCACGACCAGCGCGAGGCGCTGGTCATGTCCGATGAAGTGCTGGTGATGGATCGCGGGCGTGTGCAGCAGCTCGCCTCGCCGGATGCCGCTTACCGGGCGCCGGCCAACGTCTTCGTGGCGGGCTTCATCGGCGTCACCAATTTTCTTGAAGCGGTGGCCCTCGAAGGCGGCCGTGTGCGGCTTGCGGGGCGTGAATGCGGGTGTGGCGCCGGCCCGGCGCCGCTGCCCGCGGCGGGTACGGTGCTGGATTGCGCGCTGCGCGCCGAGCATGTGCGCATCGCTCCCGCGGGCACCGCGGCCGATGAGGCGCCGCTCGACGTGCAACTGGCCGGCGTGGTGCGCCAGGTGGCCTTTGAAGGCGACCGTACGCTTTACGAAGTCGGCGTGGCTGATCTGGGCAATGCCGTGCTGCGCGTCATCGACCGCAGCCCCGAGGCGCACCTGGGGCGCAGGCCGGGCGCGGCGGTGCGCATCGGCTGGCGGGCCCGCGACCTGATACCGTTTCCGCGCTGAGACCGCGCGGTCTTTCCACACAAAAGTTGCCGACCATCATCCACAGAGGGAGCCTCAAACCATGAAACACGATGACACCTTCGAATCCCGCCGCCGCGCCCTGTTGCAGGCTGCCGGTGCTGCCGCCGTGCTGCTGCCGTTTTCGCGCGCGGGCCTCGCCGCCGAGCCGGCCAAACCCAAGGAACTCATCGTCCGCGTCTGGGGTGGCGAGTGGAAGGACGCCATCGACGGCGGCGTGTCCAAGGGCTTCACCAAGGCCACGGGCATCGCCATCAAGTACGACGAAACCGAGGACAACGAACTGCAGCCCAAGCTGTGGGCGGCGGTGAAGCAGAAGCGCCGCCCGCCGGTTGCCGTGAACTGGGACACCACCACCAACGCCACCAAGTCGGCCCTGAAGAACATGGGCGAGGACCTGGGCGATCTGACCAACCTCAAGGGGCTGCTTCCCGTGGCCAAGCCGCTGGGCTTCGACGGCTGGCCGCTGGTGAACGTGTACAGCTACGTCTACGTGCTGGCCTACCGCACCGAGGCCTTCCCCGGCGGCGCGCCCAAGAGCTGGAGCGTGCTGCTCGACCCGAAGTTCAAGGGCCGCATCGCCCTCTACAACGACGGCATCGGCTTCCACCCGGCGGCCCAGGTGGCCGGCGGCGGCAAGGTGGAGGACATCCCGAAGAACATGAAGGCCTGCTGGGACTTCATCGCCAAGCTCAAGGCCCAGAAGCCGCTGCTGGGCGAGGATCCGGACTTCACCAACTGGTTCCAGAAGGGCGAGATCGACCTGGCCTGCACCATCGTCACCAACGCCCGCGGCGCCAGGAAGAACGGCGTGAAGGTGGCCTGGACCATCCCCCAGGAAGGCGCCAAGGTGGATACCGATGCGCTGTGGATTCCCAAGGGCCTGCCTGCCAACGAGGTGTACTGGGCCAAGCAGTACGTGAACTACGCGCTCACCGCTGAAGCGCAGCAGGGCTGGTGCGACGGCCTCGGCCTGCCAGGCGTGAACCCCAACATCAAGCCGCCGGCTGACATGGTGGGCGACCCCGCTTATCCCACCAAGCCTGAGGATTTCGCCAAGCTGCTGCGCGTGCCCAACCGGATCCAGGTGGAAAACGAAAAGGAGTGGTTCGGCAAGTTCAAGAAGATCATGCAGAGCTGAGTTGTTACATCCGACTGGCCCGCGTCTCGCGAAGCAGACGCAGGGCCCTCTCCGGGTTGAGACACCGCGCGATTGCATGGGTCGAATGTCCTGCCCGGAGTGCTGCCCGCGTCTCGCGAAGCAGACGCAGGGCCCTCTCCGGGTTGAGACACCGCGCGATTGCATGGGTCGAATATCCTGCCCGGAGTGCTTGACCCTGAAATGATGCACGGCACGTGATCCGCGTCCTCGATTTCCTCGAATCCCTGCGCGCCGCCCTCTGGCCGCGCGCAGCGCGCCGCTTCGAGGCGGCGGCCTTCCTGCTGCCCGCGCTGCTGCTGGTGGGCGTGCTGGTGCTGGGCGTGGCCTGGATGGCTGACGCCAGCCTGCGCCTGCTGGACACCGAGACCTTCGAGCTGAGCGAGCACTGGACGCTCGCCAACTACCGCGACCTGCTGGAGAACGACACCGCGTGGATCGTGCTGGGCCGCAGCGTGTTCGGCGCCGCCGTGGTCACCGCCGTCACGCTGGCGCTCGCCTTTCCCTATGCGTGGGTGATGGTGCGCACCGGCTCGGCGTGGCTGCGCAAGCTGCTGCTGGTGAGCCTGTTCCTCCCCTTCTTTATTGGGCAGGTGGTGCGCGCCTACGGCTGGCTGATCGTACTGGGCAAGGAAGGGCTGGTGAACCAGCTACTGGGCGCCCTCGGCATGGGGCCCTTCAAGATGATCTACACCTATGGCTCGGTGCTGTTCGGACTGGTGCAGTACATGCTGCCCTTCGCCGTGCTGCTGATCGCCCCGGCGGTGACCGCCATCGACGAGGAGGTGGAACTGGCCTCCGAAACGCTGGGCGCGCCCTGGTGGCGTACCTTCCTGGAGGTGACGCTGCCGCTGGCCAGGCCCGGCCTGGTGGCCGCCGCCATGGTGGTGTTCACGCTCGCGCTCACCGACTACGCCATGCCCGTGATCCTGGGCGGGGGCACCAACGACTTCGTGGCCAACATGGTGTATGACGCCTTCTTCCGCACTTCCGACAGCGGCATGGGCTCGGCCGTGGCCATCGCCCTGGTGGCGGCGGCCACGCTGCTGGCGGGAATGCTGCTCACATGGCTCGGCGCCGGAACCCTGGGTTTCCGCGGCGAGGCGAAGCGATGAAGCCGCCCGCCCGCGGGGGCGCGCGAACGGCGGAGGGGGCATGAACGGCCGCCGCGCGCGCGGCGTGGTGATGTGGACGGTGGTGGCCGTCAACCTCGTGGCGCTGGCGGCGCCCACGCTCATCATCCTCGGTGCGTCCTTCACGGCGGGCAACATCATCACCTTCCCGCCGGATGGCTTTTCGTTCAAGTGGTATGAAAAGGTGTTCGCCTCGGAGACGCTGCGCGACGCCTTCTGGCGCTCGCTGCAGGCGTCGCTGGTGTGCACGGCCGCGAGCATCCCCGCCGGCACCCTGGCAGCCCTGGCGCTGGCGCGGCGCCGGCCGCGCTTTCCGCGCGCGCTGCAGCTCTACCTGCTGCTGCCCTTCACCGTGCCGCTCATCGGCTCGGGCATGGGGCTGATGATGCTGTTCGGCGAACTGGGCATCCTCGGCCAGGTGTGGCCCGTGGGGCTGGCCTGCTGCATCATCAACCTGCCCTTCATGATCTGGGCCGTGCAGGCGTCGGTAAATGCGCTCGACCCCGACCTGGAGAATGCCGCGGCCACCTGCGGCGCAGCGCCCACCCACGCTTTCTTCACCATCACCCTGCCGGCGGTGACGCCAGGCATCATCACCGGCGCGCTGCTCATGTTCGTGCTGGCCTTCAACGAGTTCCTGGTGAGCCTGCTGCTCACCGACGCCAATACCGTGACCCTGCCCGTGTCCATCTACAACTCCATCCGCAACGTCATCACGCCCGATCTGGCGGCCGTGTCGGTGGTGTACATCCTGGTGGCGGGCTTCGCCATCGCCCTGCTCGACCGCGTGGTCGGGCTGGAGATCTTCCTCAAGAGCAAGCAATCATGAACGCACCCGTATCCCGCCCGGTGTCCTTCCACGAACTGGACCGCCTTGACGCCGCGGCGCGCGCCGCGCTGCTGGCGCGCGCCGAATCCGACCTCGCTACCTTCCTCGAACGCGTGAAGCCCATCGTGGAGGCGGTGCGCACCGGCGGCGATGCCGCCATCCTGCGCTTCGCCCGCGACATCGACCGGGTGGAACTGCCACCTGGCGGCATCGCCGCCACCAAGGCGGATTTCGACCGCGCCTTCACGCGGGTGGACCGCACGGTGATCGAGGCCATCGAGTACGCCGTGGAGAACATCCGCCGCTTCCACGAGGAGCAGAAGCCCGAGTCCATGTGGATGAAGGAGATCCGCCCCGGCGCCTTCGCGGGCGACCGCTGGCTGCCCATCCCGTCGGTGGCTTGCTACGTGCCGCGGGGCAAGGGGGCCTTCCCCTCGGTGGTGATGATGACCACGGTGCCGGCGGTGGTGGCTGGCGTGCCCGAGATCTGCATCGTCACCCCGCCCGGCCCGGGCGGCGACTTCGACGCCGCCACCCTGGTGGCCGCGCGCATCGCGGGTGTGGACACGGTGTATCGCGTGGGTGGCGCCGTGGCCGTGGCGGCGGTGGCCTACGGCACGGGCAGCGTGCGCCGCTGCGCCAAGATCGTGGGCCCGGGCAGCCCCTGGGTGGTGGCGGCCAAGCGCCTGCTGGCGGGCGTGCTCGACACGGGCATCCCGGCGGGGCCGAGCGAATCCATCGTGCTGGCCGACGATACGGCCGACGGCGCGCTGGCGGCCCTGGACCTGTTGATCGAGGCCGAGCACGGGCCCGACTCGTCGGCGTATCTGGTCACCGCCAGCCGCCGCGTGGCCGAGGAAGCCATGGCAGCGCTGCCCGGCCACTGGGCGCGCATGGGCGCGCAGCGGGTGGAGTATTCGTCCGCGGTGCTGTGCGGGCCGCGTGGCGGCGTGATTCTGGCGCCGGACATGGAGGCGGCCTGCGCCTTCACCAACGACTACGCCCCCGAGCACCTGCTGATCCACGCCGAGGAGCCCTTCCAGTGGGTCGGGAAGATCCACCACGCTGGCGAGATACTGCTGGGCCGCCATACGCCCATCACCCTGGGCAACTTCGTGCTGGGCCCCAACGCCGTGCTGCCCACGAGCGGCTGGGCGCGTACCTTCTCGCCGCTGTCGGTGTTCGACTACATGAAGCGCACCGGCATCGGTTACGTTACCAGCGCCGGCTATCCGGAGCTGGCGCGCCACGCGCGGGTGCTGGCCGCCTACGAGGGCTTCGAGGCGCACGCCAATGCCGTGTCGGAAGTGCGCGACGCGCTGATCGCGAAAGGTTCCAGGCCATGACCGGATTCACCGCCGCCAACCCCGACTTCGCCGCGCTGGTGCGCAAGTCGGTGCTGAGCATGCCCTTCGCCAAGCTGCTGGGCTTCGACTACTCGCGCATCGAGCCGGGCGAGACGGAGATTGTTCTGCCGTATCGCGACGAGCTGTCCTTTCGCCCAGGGTTTTTCGCGGGTGCGGTGGTGGGCTCGCTGGCCGACTTTGCCGCCGTGAGCGCCACCTTCACCCTGGTGCCGGCCGGCTGGCTGGTGTCCACGGTGGACTACGACGTGAAAGTGGTGGCGCCCCCGGCGGGCGAGAAGCTCATTGCCCGCGGGCGCGTTATCAAGCCGGGGAGCACGCTGCTGTTTGGCGAGGCGCGCGTGTTCGTGGAGAAGGGCGGGCGCGAGACGCTGTGCGCCGTGTGCCTGGCCACGGCGAAGGCGGCGGAGATTCGCTGACCCCGCGCCGGGCGCTGGCGATCCGGCAGCACCGGCCGCGGGCCTGCCCCGTTCGAGCCTGGATTCGCCCAGCGGCCGGTCGGGCCGAGCCATTGGCCCTGGCTGAGCGGCTGGAGCGGTTCGGCATGGGTTTGCGGCATGGCCGAGTTGACGGACGCGTGCGAGTTGCGCCGTCGGGCTGCAAGGCTGTTGCCATCCGTATACTCGCTCCGTGACCGAATCTCCCGCCCGCCCCCGTCAGTCCCTGCGCAGCCTCCTCATCCTCTGGCGCCTCGCCCTGGCATACCGCGCCCGCATCGCTGGCGCCGCCGTGGCGCTGGTGCTGGCCGCGGCGGCCTTCCTGGCCATTGGCCAGGGGCTCAAGCGCGTCATCGACGCGGGCTTCAGTGGCGGCGACCCCGCGGCGCTGGATCGTGGCCTGGTGCTCATGCTGGCGCTGGTGGTGATGCTCTCCGCCGCCACCTACACGCGCTTCTACCTCGTGTCGTGGCTGGGCGAGCGGGTGGTCTCCGACCTGCGCCGCAAGGTGTTCGACCGGCTGCTGTCCCTGTCGCCCTCCTGGTACGAGCAGGCGCGCACGGGCGAGGTGATCTCCCGGCTTACCGCGGATACGGCACTGCTGGAGCAGGTGGCCGGCACCTCGGTGTCCATGGCGCTGCGCAATGGGCTGCTGGGCGCGGGCAGCCTGGTGATGCTGGCGCTCACCAGTCTGAAGCTCACGTTGCTGGTGCTGGTGGCCGTGCCGCTGGTGATGGGGCCCATCGGGCTGTTCGGGCGCCGCGTGCGCAAGCTCTCGCGCGCCAGCCAGGACCGCATCGCCGATCTGGGCGCCTACGTGGACGAGGCGCTGCACGAGATCCGCACCGTGCAGTCCTATGGCCACGAGCCGCAGGACCGGCGGCTGTTCGGCGCGCGCCTGGACGCCGCCTTCGATACGGCCCGCCGGCGCATCCGCCAGCGCGCCGCGCTCATCGCCGCGGTGATCACCCTGGTGTTCGCGGGCATCGGCGTGATCCTCTGGGTGGGTGGCCACGACGTGCTGGCCGACCGGCTCACCCCGGGCGAGCTCTCGGCCTTCGTGTTCTACGCTGCCAGCGTGGCCTCGGCCGCCGGCGCGCTCGCAGAAGTGTGGGGCGACCTGCAGCGCGGCGCGGGCGCCGCCGAGCGGCTGGTGGAGATCCTCGACACGGTCCCGGATATCGCGCCTCCGGTGAATCCTCTGCCGTTACCCGAGCCTGCCCGCGGGGCGATTGCTTTCGAAGACGTGCGCTTCTTCTACCCCTCGCGTCCCGATACGCCAGCGCTGGACGGCTTTTCGCTGACGGTGGCCCCTGGCGAAAGGGTGGCGCTGGTGGGGCCCTCGGGCGCGGGCAAGACCACCGTGTTCCAGCTCCTGCAACGCTTCTACGACCCGCGCGAGGGCAACGTGCGCCTGGACGGCGTGGACCTGCGCAGCGCCGACCCTGCCGCGGTGCGGGCGCGCATCGCGGTGGTATCCCAGGAGCCCGCCATCTTCGCCGCCAGCGTGCGCGACAACGTGCGCTACGCCCGGCCCGAGGCATCCGACGCGCAGGTGCGCGCCGCCTGCGACGCGGCTTTCGCCACCGAATTCGTGCAGCGCCTGCCCCAGGGGCTGGACACGGAACTGGGCGAGCGTGGCGTGCGCCTCTCCGGCGGACAGCGCCAGCGTGTCGCCATCGCCCGGGCCATCCTCGCCGACCGCCCCGTGCTGCTGCTGGACGAGGCTACCAGCGCCCTGGACGCCGAATCCGAGCGCATGGTGCAGGCGGCCCTGGAGCGGCTCATGCAGGGCCGCACCACTCTGGTGATCGCCCACCGCCTGGCCACCGTGAAGGGCGCCCAGCGCATCGCCGTGCTCGACCACGGCCGCCTGGTGGCGCTGGGAAGCCACGACCAGCTCGTGGCGGGCGACACGCTCTACGCACGCCTGGCGGCGCTGCAGTTCGTGGCCTGAGACGCAGCGCCGAACCCACCGGCGCGAGGGGGCGCCGCTGCGGAGCAGCGCACCGTCAACGTGGTGGGTTGCCGCGTGGTCTTGCTGATGTGTGCCCCGCGCCTGTCAGAATGCGGTGCCGTACTTGCGCCGCCTCATGAGGAAAAAAATCAGGATCGCGACGCCCAGCATGATGCCCGCCAGGCCGGGCACGGCCATGCTCATGGCGGCCCAGTACAAGGTTTCGCTCGCATACTGACTGAAGCTGCACGGGGAGGTTTCACCAAGCCAGCCGCCGCACTGGCCCTGGTAGCTGGGAAGCCACAGCGCAATCACGAAGCCATAGCCGGCCATGAAGGGCGCCAGCAGTGATAACACGGCGCGTGGCCACGCCACTTTCGTGGCTGGCCGCGAGAAGGTGCGCCAGACGGCGAGCGGCGGCGTCAGCACCAGCAGCGCCGCGATCAGAAAGGTCAGCGCCACGATGAAGTCCATGATGATGGGTGCCCCCTGTTAGCGGACGGCGATGCCGCGTTTGCGCAGGGCGTCCGTCAGTTCCGCGGCCGAACCTAAGCAGAGGCCCGGCAGCCGACAGGGCGGGGTGCGATCGACATCGAGCCAGACATCGGCCTGGCCTTCCGACCATCGCGTCACCCGCACGCCGCGGATTGTTCCAGTGTGAATGACATGACGCCATTGGTCCTTGAACAGCGTCAGCGTATCGCCTTCCAGGGCCAGGCCGCTGTGGCTGTTCCGCGCCAAGGCCGCACCGGCCATGATGGCGGACAGCGCGGTGACGGCGGTGAAGTACCCGGGAGCGCCGTACATGAGGCCAAGCACGGTGAGGCCCAGGCCCAGCGCCATGGCTACCCCGACCACCGGCCGCCGGCCCCGCTGTTCGAATCGGTAGCTCATGGTTCAGCGCGGCAGTTTCGTGAACACCCGCGGCTCCATCACCGCCGCGGACAGAATCCCGCCCATCAGTGCACCGGCCACGCCGGGCGTGACCACGTCCTGGCCCGTGAGCAGCAGGCCCGGCACGGGCGTGCGGATGTCCAGCGCCCGGGAGGCGAAGCGCGCGGGCGTGGTGTCGAGGCCGTACACGGCGCCGCGCTCGTGGCCGGTGAAGTGCACCGTGGATAGTGGGGTGGAGAGCTCGCACAGCTTGATCATGGGCGCGAGGCCGGGAAAGGCCTCCTCGAACTGCGCGCGTAAAGAGCGCTCCAGGGAATCGCGCAGCGCGTGGTAGTCCTCGGGCCGGTCGCCCCAGCGGGTGTCGGCCCAGGGCTCGAAGGCCGACCAGTCGGTCCAGGCCACCACTTCGGCCGTGTGGTGGCGCGCGGCCGCCGGGGGCGCCGGGGCGATCAGCGAGGGGGTGGGCACGACCAGCGCGGGGGGGGGGGCGAGGGGGGCGGGGTCGGCCCAGATCGCCTCGATATCGTGCGAGTCGTAGATCCAGTGGTTGGCGCGGCTCGCGCCGGCGGCCTCCACGTCGCCCTCGAGCCCCACGTAGAGGCAGGTGTGGCAGAAGGAGGGCTCCAGGGCGTTCACTTCGCAGCCCCAGGGCGATTGGCCGATCTCGGGCGGCAGCAGGCGGGAGACGGTGCCGCGGGCGCCCACGCCGGAGACCACCACGGCGGTTTCGTACCGCGTGCCATCCTCCAGTTCCACGCCCGTGGCGCGGCCATGTTCCAGCAGGATTCTCGCCACCGGCGCGGCCGTGCGCACGGTGCCGCCGCCCGCCTCGATCACGGGCACGAGGCCGCGGGCGAAGGCGCCGGCTCCGCCCACCGGGTACCAGGCACCCTCCAGGTAGTGGTCCGTGATCATGGCGTGCACCGCGAAGCTGGCCCGGGAGGGCTTGCCGCCGTGGTCGCCCCACTGGGCGCCGAGCACCGCAGCCAGCCGCGCGTCGCTGGTGCACTCCCTCAGCACCTCGGTGACGGTGCGGCCCCACCAGCGCTCCAGCGCCGGGGCCTTGAGCCAGCCAATGGCATTGGCCAGCCATGCGGGCATGGCGTGCTGCTGGAAGGGCGTGGAGAAGCTCGAGCGTGCGGCATCCAGGGCCACCAGATAGCGTGCGATGTCGGCGTGAGCGTCCGGGAATGCCTCGCGCAGACCAGCTTCCAGCGCGGCCCGCGGCCGGGCGTATTCGAAGCGCGTGCCATCGGCCAGGCGCACCACGTCATACACCGCACCCAGGGCGGCGAAGTCGATGGTGCCGCCCGACAGCCAGTCCACCACCCCGCGCATGGGCTCGCCCGGCCCCATCTGGCCCAGGTAGTGCACGCCCACATCCCAGGTGTAGGCGTCGCGCTGGAAGGTGTGGGTGAGCCCGCCGGCCACGGTGTGCTGTTCGAATACGGCCACCCGCCGGCCGAAGCGCGCCAGGGCGGCGGCACAGGCAAGGCCGCCGATTCCCGAACCGATGACAACGGCGTCGAACATGATGGTTTTACCCCCGAGAGCCCGTCGCGCCGGCATTCTGCGCCAGCGTGTCGGATGAACCATAATTCTTCAGTCCCCATCCGGAGCGCCCATGAAATCCGCCCTCACGCTGCTCGCTTTCTGCCTCTTCAGCACCTCCCTGGTCTGGGCTGCCGATGACGACCGCGTGGTGCCCGCCCACCAGGAACCCCGTCACGTGCCCAAGCTGGTGAACGCCCTGGTGCGGGTGATCGACGTGGAGATCCCCGAGGGTGAACGCACCCTGTTCCACGCCCATTCTCTGGACTACCCCTACCTCATGGTGACCAGCGTCACGCTGAACAACCAGATTTTTGGCCAGGAGTCGAAGGACCTGCCCATCACCCGCGGGCTGGTGGGCTACTACCGCGCCTCCACCCAGGGCACCTACACCCACCGCTTCATCAATCTCGGGCCGGGCACCTTCCGCGCCATCGGCATCGAGCTGCTGCAACCTATTGCCCTCGGCGGCTCCGTGACCGGCTCGATTCCGGCACAGCCTGGCCTCACCACCGTCCTGGATAACGAGCGCGTGCGCGCCTACCGCATCGTGCTGGCGCCGGGCCAGTCGCTCGGCCCCATCGCCATCCCCGGCCCCAGCCTGCGGGTGGCGCTGCCGGCGGGCGCGATCACCGACCAGGCGCCCGGCGCCGCCGCCGTGGAAACCACCCTCGCGCCGGCGCGCTTCGCTTTCAGCGACACGGCGCGGGTTATCACCCTCACCAATCGCGGCACGGAGCCGCTGGAGCTGGTGGAGTTCGAGTTCAAGTAGGGTGAGGGGCGGGGGCGCGGTCAAGGTGGTTGTTCACAGTTCGGCGGGTCGCGGTCGGACGTTTGCATTTGCTGCGCGCAGCCGCGGGATACGTCGATGAATTGGTCAGATCCCTGCGGGTGGATCCTTGCCCCTGCAAGGTCTCCGCGGAGAAAAGAGCGGTGTCCCATGGACAAATACCGGCCATCGAACGGGGTAATGGCGTGAAAAACGTTCGTCCTTAGAAGCTTCTTGATGAAAAAGACTAGAAGATTTTATGGACATTAATGTTCGCTGACCTAATGTCTGTGCGGATCACGAGCTTTTCACGAAAGGTTGGTGGAGCTGTCAAAGCTGGAGGGATGAATGGCATTCACGTCGCGAGAGTTTTACAGGGAGATCAAGACTGGCCTAGAAACCGTGATGAAAGAAAACGGATTCAGGACTGCCAGAGGCATGCCCCTCGGGTGGACGCGTTCGGTTGACGGTGGCTCCTCAACTGTCATGTTCCAATGCGAAAAATGGGGTTGGGATCCATCATGGGGATCGCGCTTTACCGTTGAGTTCGGATTCGAGAGTGGACCGGGAAGCTCCACGGCATCTCGCGGACACGGCGAACGCCTCGGTTACTTGCTGGAAGGTTTCGAAGAACTTGACGAGCTTCGAATACGGAACAACAAGGTGATTGAAAGTCTTCCGGGAACCAATAAAGGTCTCCTGGCCATCACGACGGCTCCTGGCTTCGCGCCTCTTGTTAGCACGGGATATATGGTCGATGCAGAGCGCGCCGTCATCGGTCGAGACCTGTGGCTAAACTACTTTTCGAAAGAAGACGCTAGGGCCTGGGCAGAGTACTTTAAAGTCAAGATGTTGTTTTTCCTGGATCTGTTCGAAACAGGCAAGCGGAGCGAGATTGGCTTGGCGAGAGTTAGGTATAACGAACTGATGTCAGAGGTGCAACGGTCGGCGGAGTTGAACGAAAAGAAGCGGCTTCTGCGAGACTTTCTAAGTCGTGAAACGTCGACACCCTTTAGGTCGGAGGTTGAGAAGTGGCTTGCTTTTGTGGACGGCGAATCGCATTAGGTGCCATACAAGCGCTGTTGCTGATTTAGGGGCTCGACAAAGAGTCGGTGAACAAGGCCGTGGTTTGAGCACTTGATCACCGGAACTCTCACCCCGAGGCCATGGGCTCCTCGAGGCTTTCTCGCCAGAAAGCCGCGCCCGACACGTCGTGGCATCTGCGCCGACGGGGCAATCCGGTTCGCGCCTGGGCCGTTGCACCGGCCGCCGTTGCCCCGTCTCCTCGCGCAGCGTTACCATGCACCGAAAGGGCAGGGCTCAGACCCGCCGCCGGTGAAGCGCCCCGCGCCGCCGGCCGCCCGACCCCGCCCAATCCCAAGCCATGCGCGAAGACACCACCTCCGATTCCGCCGACGCGCTGGACGCGCCCGTGGCCGCGGGCAACGTGCGCTGTGATGCCTGTCCGGTGCTGTGCATCATTCGGCCCGGCAAGACGGGCGCGTGTGACCGCTATGCCAATGTGCGCGGGCAGCTCGAGCGCGTGGATGCGCTCGTGATTGCCCAGAAGGCGGAAGAGTCCGGCGGCCCCGTGGTGCGCTTTCTGGATCGCGCCGCTGAGTGGGACGGCGAACTGCTGGCCGATGCGCCGGTGTTCGTCACCGGCATCGGCGCGGGCACCACCTATCCCGACTACAAGCCCGCGCCCTTC
>DAIPHN010000051.1:0-18075 GCA_036771335.1 Burkholderiales bacterium | reverse complement strand
GACAGCAGCGTGTAGCGCTGCAACGCGTCGGTGAGGCTCATGTTCTTCTGGGCCATGCCGATGGCGAAGCCGCCGATGACATTGATGAGGGTGATGAGCATCGCCGCGATGGCGTCGCCGCGCACGAACTTGCTCGCGCCGTCCATCGAGCCGTAGAAGTCGGCCTCCTGGGCGATCACCGTGCGCCGCTTCCGCGCCTCCTCCTCGCCAATCAGCCCGGCATTGAGATCGGCGTCAATGGCCATCTGCTTTCCGGGCATGGCATCGAGGGTGAAGCGCGCCGATACTTCGGCGATCCGCCCTGCGCCCTTGGTGATCACCACGAAGTTGATCACCACCAGAATCACGAATACCACCACGCCCACGGCGTAGTTGCCGCCGATCAGGAAACTGCCGAAGGCCTCGATCACCTTGCCCGCCGCGCCGGGGCCAGTGTGGCCTTCAAGCAGCACGATGCGCGTGGACGCCACGTTGAGCGACAGGCGCAGCAGCGTGGTCACCAGCAGCACGGTGGGAAACACCGAGAAGTCGAGCGGCCTGCGCGCGAACAGCGCTACCAGCAGCACGATCATGGATACCGCGATATTGAAGGTGAACAGCAGGTCCAGGAGGATGGTGGGCAGGGGCAGCGTCATCATCCCCAGGACGAGGATGATCAGCACCGGGCCGGCGAGCGTGGTGGCGGACAGCAGGCGCGCCGGGGGGGCGGAGCCGGATTCAGCCATGGCTATCAGGCGGCCTGGCCGCCGCCCTCATCAAGGGCCGGATCGAGTTCCGGGGGCACCGGCGCACCCACGGGGAGTTCGGGGCGCTGGCCCCCGCCCGTCTCGAAACGCTCCAGCTGGTAGACGTAGGCCAGTACTTCCGCCACCGCCGTGTACAGCGGCGCGGGAATATCCTTGCCCAGTTCCCCGTGGGCGTGCAGCGCGCGCGCCAGCGCCGGCACCCGCACCACAGGCACGCCGTGCTCGCGCGCAATCTCGGTGATGCGGGCGGCCAGTAGCGCCGAGCCCTTCGCCACGACCGCAGGCGCCCGCATGCTGGCCTCGCGGTAGCGCAGCGCCACGGCAAACTCTGTGGGGTTGACCACCACCACGTCCGCCTTGGGAACCTCCGCCATCATCCGGCGCCGCGCCGCCTCCCGCTGCAACTGCCGGATCCGGCCCTTGATCATCGGGTCGCCCTCGGTTTCCTTAAGCTCCTGTCGCACTTCTTCCTTGGTCATTCGCAACTGCTTTCGGTGCTCCCACATCTGGAACGGCACGTCCACGACGACAATCAACGCCAGCGCTCCGGTGGCCACCAGGAAGGAAAACCCCAGGATGCTACCCAGGTGGCCCAGCGCCGCGCGCGGCGGCTCGGCGGTGAGCCCCACCAGGGGGGCGATGTCATCCATCATCACCCACACGACCGCCCCGCCCACGACTGACGCCTTGAGCAGTGCCTTGGTCAATTCGATGACGGCGTACAGCGAAAACATCCGCTTTAAACCGTTGAAAGGATCGATGCGGGAAAACTGCGGCGAAAACGCCTCGGCGCTCACCAGCCAGCCGCTCAGCAGCATAGGCGCCAGCAGCGCCACCGAGGTGACCACGGCAAACAGCGGCGCGAATGCCAGTAATGCGTCAAGTGCCAGATCGTGGAGGCGCGCACCCATAACGTCAGGGCGGAACGCCGCTGCGCGGTCAAGCGTCAGACCCGCTGCCATCAGCGCCTCGAGCCGCGTCGCAAGGCTGGTGCCGAACAGGCTTAGTGAGAGACCGGCGGCGAGCAGGACGGCGAAGGTGGTGAGTTCGGGGGACCGGGGAACCTGGCCCTTCTCGCGCGCCTGTTCGAGCCGTCTGGGAGTCGGCGGCTCTGTGCGCTCGAGGTCGCTGTCTTCGGCCATGGACGGTAGACGGCGTGAGCCGTTGCAGCCTCGTTAAGGTCACACAAAGTGTAGCACGCACCCCTCGGGACAACGACGATGGCTCGCGAACCCGTGCGGACGGGCAGAGGTTTCGCGCCATAATCGAACTTGATCCCGTACCCGTGGAGCCAGTCATGAACCATGCGCCAGCGATTCTTGTCGCCCTTCTGTGCATTCCCGGCACGGTTTTCGGCCAAGACTTGAAGCGTAACCACTATGAGAGCTACCTAGGCGTGGGCGCAGGGCAGTCTAACCTGCGCACCTATTGCAAGGACGTCGACTCGATCGCCGGCTTTTCCGGAACCTGCGACAATTCGAACGTCGGACTGAAGGTCTTCGGGGGCTACAAGATCAATCGTTGGGCAGCCGCGGAACTGGGTTACACCAATTTCGGCGAGGGCCGTGCCGACGGCACCCTATCTGGAAACCCCGCCGTAGGACGCTGGCAAGGCTATGGCATCGATTTGAGCGCCATCGGCACTCTGCCCTTTGGCCAGCACTTTGAAATGTTCATCAAGGGTGGCCTGCTGTACTGGGATGTGAAGTCCACCACCACGAACGCTGCCTCGCGCGAAATCAGCGACAACGGGTTCTCTGGTGTGGTGGGCGGCGGCGCGACCTTCTGGTTCACGCAGCAGGCGGGGCTGCGCCTGCAATACGAGAGGTTCCACAAGGTGGGGGATAGTTCGGTACGGGCTCAGACGAGTATCGATTTCGCATCCTTGAGCCTGGTGGGCCGGTTTTGAACGGTTCCGCACTCTGCGTCTACGAATTGGTGCACGAGATCAGCCGTGGTCATCAAGCGCGTCAGGCAAGGTAACATCCGCCCGGCGGGGGACCGCCCTTCTCGGTTGACTGTGAGCGCGTGACCGTTTGGCCGCACCGCGGGTGCAGTGTGCCCCCTCCCTTCGAGACCCCCACCCGTGACCAAACGGCCTGGCTTCACCTTTTCGACCCAGCGGAGGCGTCCTTGACCGGGCGCGCGAAACAAGCGCGACAATCGGAGCTGACCCTGCCGGAACGCTACACGAGGGTTGCCATTGTCCTGCACTGGGTCATTGCGCTCGCAATCTTCGCGAATCTGGCGCTCGGATCCATCATGACCGATATGGCCTTGAGTCCGCAAAAGCTTCGCCTGTATTCTTACCATAAATGGCTTGGAGTAAGCGTGTTCCTGCTGGTGCTCGTGCGAATCGGCTGGCGCGTGGTGCACCCAGCTCCCCGCCTCCCGCCCGAGATACGTGATTGGGAGCGCGCCGCGGCGAGGGTTTCCCATTTCCTGCTCTATGCTCTGACTCTGGCGGTGCCTCTGAGCGGCTGGCTGTTCAGCTCGGCCAAAGGCTTCCAGACTGTCTGGTTCGGCGTCTTGCCAATCCCTGATCTGCTCCGAAAGGACGCGCTGCTCGCCGACGTGCTGCTGGCGGTGCACAGCAATCTCAACGCGATAATGGTGCTGCTGGTAATGCTGCACGTTTTGGCGGCGTTGAAGCACCATTATCTTGCCCGCGATGAAGTGCTCCGGCGCATGCTTCCCTGGTTGCGTCAGCGCTGATAAACGCTCGCCGCGGATACCATCACACCCCGCGAGGACCCGAATGACCCGTCTGTGCCTCATGCTTGCTGCCGCGTTGAGCGTCGGCTTCACAGCCGCGAATGCGAATCCTCTGACGCTTGACCCGGCCCGCAGTCAGGTGACTTTCGTTTCGAGGCAGATGAACGTCCCGGTTGAAGGGCGCTTCCAGCGCTTCAGCGCCCAAATCCATTTCGACGCGAAAAAACCCGAGGCCGCCCGGGCGAGACTCGATATCGACACCGCCAGCATCGATGCCGGCAGCCCCGAGGCAAGTGCCGAGGTGATCCGAAAGCCCTGGCTGCACACCGCCCAGTTTCCGAAGGCGAGCTTCGTCTCCAGCGCAGTCAGGCCGCTGGGCGGCGACCGTTATGAGGTTATCGGGCAGCTGAACATCAAGGGCAAGACCTTGCCTCTCACGGCGCCGTTCACGGTAAAGAGTCAGGGCGGGGCGCTGGTGTTCGAGGGAGTGCTGGTGCTCAAGCGCCTTGATTTTGGTATTGGAGACGGCCCCTGGAATGACCCGGACACCGTTGCCAACGAAGTGCAGATCCGTTTCCGGCTCGCCGCGAAATGACGCGGCGGCCACCATCCGCAGCACCTGCGCCCTCCCTGGAGAATCCCATGAAAGCCTGCTTCGCACTCGTCGCCGCCCTCTCGGCGGCACCAGCCCTTGCCGCCCCCGAGAGCTTCACCATCGACTCCCGCCACACGTTTCCGGTTTTCGAGGTGAGCCACCTCGGCTACTCGCTGCAGCGCGGCCGCTTCAACAAGACTTCCGGGAAGATCGTAATCGACACGGCGGTCAGGAGCGGCAGCATCGAACTGACCATCGACGCCGCCTCCATCGACATGGGTCTCGAGAAGTGGGATGACCACATGAGGGGGGAAGACTTCTTCAATGTGGCGAAGTATCCGGCAATGACCTTCAAGTCGACCAAAGTGCTGTTCAATGGAGAAAAGGTGGTCGGCGCGGAGGGTGACTTCACGCTGCTCGGTGTCACCCAGCCGCTCAAGGTGACACTCACCGACTTCAACTGTGCGATGCATCCCTATGCCAAGAAAATGGCCTGTGGCGGAAATGCCACGGCCGCTATCAAACGCTCGGCGTTCGGAATGACCTACGGGTTGCCGGGCATCGGCGACGACGTCAAACTGATCATTCCGGTGGAAGCCTTTAAGGACTGAGGCTCCCTCATTTTGCAAGGCGGTCGGCCTTCCACTGCCGCAGCCGGGAATTCCCGGTCTGCGGCCGTGTCCGAAAATGGTATGCACATTCCATTCATGCTCCGTCTGGTTATTCCGTTGCTCGTTCTTGTTGCCGCAGAGCCCGCCCTGGCACAGGTGTACAAGTGGGTCGACGAGCGCGGTGTGACCCATTACGGACAAAAGCCCCCTTCCTCCGCTCCTCGCTCGGGCGTCGATTCGCTCGATATCGATCTGAAGGGTAACGATCCGCCCCAACGCAGCGGCGAGTGCTACTCCATTCAATGTCAGTACGAGCGCGTCCGGGTGGAGCGACTGGAGCGCCAGGATGAGCAACTCAAGGAGTGGGAGGCGCGTCAGCGGGCCGCGGTGGCGCGCAAGCAAGCCGACGCGGCGACAGCCGCGCAGGCTGATGACCGCTGGTCAAGAATCCCCCCGATCTTTGGCGCCCCTATCGTGCGCCCTATCGTCCCCCGGCCCCCGGGCCCCGCTCCGCATCCCCCAGCTGCGACCCCGGTCGAGCCCGGAGTGAGTCTGCGGCTGCCCGGCGAATAGCTCTGGCGCCACTCGTAGCGTCCCCGGGGCTCCGCGGCTTTGGCCCGGAGACGGGGGCAAAAAAAAGGCAGCCCGGAAGGCTGCCCTGGAACCCCCGACTGGGGGAGGAGACCATCCCTCTTGTCGGCCAATCTGGCATTTTCTTTAGCCCCGGGCGCGGTCTTTCTCGCCCGGTGACGGGTTGGCGACAGACCGGCCCAGGCGTCGGCCAAAGGGGAATGGGGGTAGGCTGTCCGGCACCGAAGACTTCCGCCAGCTTCCCGGCGTGGACGCTGGGGCCATCGGCCCTACTCGATGGCTGAATCGGGTTCCTCGTCGCGCCGCCGGACCTTGTGTCCCCAGGCCACGTAGAGCCCGCTGGCGACAATGATCCCCATGCCGACCAGAGAATGGGCGTCCGGGAAGTCGCCGAATACCAGCCAACCCGTCAACCCAATCCACAACAATTGGGTATAGCCAAAAGGCGAAAGTGCCGAGGCGCGCTCGATCTCCAACGCCTTGATGAGCAGGTAGTGCCCGGTCATGCCGGCTCCGCCCAGCAACAGGAACAAAGGCACATCCTGCCAGCGCAAAGGTTGCCATACGTGAGGCAGCATGAAGGTCATCAGAACGGCACCCACCAGCGCCGTGTAGAACAACGACGTGCGTGGATCATCGTCGGCGCTCACCTTGCGGGTCAGTATCTGATAGAGGCTGTAGCAACCCGCGGAGCCCAAGGCCAGCAGCACGGCCGGGCTGAGCATGGCGCTTCCTGGCCGAACAATGAACAGCGTGGCCGCGAACCCCACCAGGATCGCGATCCAGCGCGCCCGGCTCACGGTCTCGCCCAGCAACCACACCGCCAGAAGTGCCACCAGAAGCGGCGAAACGAAACTGATGGCCTTCACCTCGGCGAGCGGCAAGAAGGCCACGGCGCCGAAATTACACAAGGTCGACCCCAGCATCAGTACCGCTCGTCCAAGCTGGCCACCCGGTTGCGCGGTACGCACCAGCGCCGTGCCCATGGCAGGCGCGAAAATCACCAGCATCAATCCAACGTGCACGGCATACCGTACCCACACGACCACCGGAACGGGGTAGGTGCGCGAGAGCCACTTTGCGGTGGTTTCCAGCAAGGCAAAACACAGCGCCATTCCAAGCATCATGACAATGGCTCGCGGCTTGACGGGGTGTCCACCGGGGGCGGGCTGTGACGACATCTTGCCAGTGTATACGAGGGCCTCGCTGAACCCGGGGCTTGCACGCCGTGAGAGTAGGTCTTTGTCATCCGTGCGTTACGCGCGGGTTGTCAACCTGCGGCGACAACCATAGAATCCGGCGTGCGCCGCAAGCCTGCGGCCTGCAACCCGCCCGTCAGGGGAGGTCGCCATGGTCGGGACTGAGGCAGGAAGGTTGGGCGCCGTCTGGTCGCACATCCTGCTGTGCGAGGCGCTGGCGGAGGAACGTCCGGCCCACTTCATCGACGAGAGTGCGCGTCCGGCGCTGGAATCCCTGGAAATGGACGAGGCCAGACTTTTCGGCATCGGGCATGTGCTACGCGCGGCGGTCACGAGCATGGAACTGGGAAGCACCGGATTCCTGGAGGCCTTCGCCGCCGCCAACGAACTGGTGGATTCCCTGAGTTACCCACAGCCCAGCCTGCAAGCCATGCTGGTCTGCCCAGGCGCCGGCATGCGCTTCCTGGTGCACGTGCGCAACGAGGAAGACTCCCGCCTCGTTATGGGGCTCGCGCGCCGCGCTGGTCACAGCCAGCGCTGCCTGTGCCTGCGGGCGGACTCGGAAGACCCCATGCAGGCCATTCTCGCCGGCCGTGCGCGCGACCCCATGGTAAGCCGCATGGTCTATCTCGGGTCTCTGGATGCCGATGCGCCCAACGCCTACAGCCGCCTGGACGCGCTGAGCGCCCGTGATGGCGACGGGGAAATGGCGTGGCTTGAAGCGCCGTTTCGCGACGAATCGCAGCGTGACGCGCTGCTCGCCCGGGTAGAGCAAGCCCGCCACGGCGGCCTCGCGCCGACCATGTGGTGGGTAGGTGAGCTTAGGCTGCAACGCCCCTTTCCGGGGATTTTTGGCCGTCGCCTCCACGCGGGCTGCCTGCTCCTGGCCACGGGGCTTCGCGGTTCGACGCGGGAGTGGCTCACAGCCATGAGCCACCGACTCAGGGATGCCTACCGGGATGCGCGCCTGCCCGACGGCAGCCGTGGTGATGTCACCTTCAGGCTCGCCGGAAGCGCCGGACCGGACCGCGGACTGGACTACCCGGCCTTTCAGCGGGCCCGCCGCGGCCTGCTGTCCTGAAACGGTATTGCCGCGGCGGGTCCGATTCCGCTAGATTCGCGCCCCTCTTTCACCCTCCGTTCAGCAAGGAACGCCGGTCATGAAGCATATCAACTGGGACGACATCCCCTTCGAGCAGATCAACCCGCACTTCAAGCGCAAACTTGCTTGGGATGGTCAGGTGATGATCGCCCGCACAGACGTGGAGGGGGGCTATGTGGTTCCGCTGCACGCGCATCCCAACGAGCAAATCACCTGGGTGATGAGCGGCAAGTGGCGCTTCCACATCGAGGGTAAGGTGGTGGACGTGGGCCCCGGCGAGATGATCTTCATCCCGGGCAACGTGCAACACCGCGTGGAGGCCCTCGAAACGCTGGTAGCCTACGACATCTTTACCCCGCCGCGGGAAGACTGGCTGACAGGCGCGGATGCGTACCTGCGCGACCCTGCCAGGGCCTGACCGCCTCGCCCGGCACCGGAGCAACGCGTCGGCTCCTGCCAAGCCCCGGCAAGCGGCGCAAGCCCGCTGCCAGCGGTATGTGCCTGCCTATCGCGTGATCCCGAGGGCGCCGAGAATGAATGCCCACGTGAAGGCGATTTCGCGCAGGAAATCGTAGCGTCCGGAGGCGCCGCCATGCCCGGCATCCATGTTGACGCGCAGCAGCAGCGCGTTGCTGTCGGTCTTGATGGCCCGCAGGCGGGCCACATACTTGGCCGGCTCCCAGTACATGACCTGACTGTCGTTGAACGAAGTCTCCACCAGCATGAGCGGATAATGGCGGGCCGCCAGGTTGTCGTAGGGCGACCAGGCACGGATGCGGGCGTAGTCTTCGGGCACTTTCGGGTTGCCCCATTCCTCGAATTCCCCGGTGGTGAGCGGCAGGGTTTCGTCTAGCATCGTACTGAGCACGTCGACGAACGGGACTTCCAGGACCACCGCTCGAAACAGGTCGGGCCGCAGGTTAGTCGCGGCCCCCATGAGCAGACCGCCCGCACTCCCGCCCTGCACCACCATCTGCCGCGGCTCCGTCCAGCCGCCGTCCACCAGGTGCTCGGCGCAGGCGATGAAGTCGGTGAAGGTATTCATCTTGTCCGCCATTCGCCCCTGATCGTGCCAGCGTTTTCCCATCTCGCCGCCGCCGCGCACGTGCGCCAGGCCGAACACCACGCCGCGATCCAGCAACGAGAGCCGTGCGGAACTGAACGTAACCATTTCCGGAAAACCGTAGGCGCCGTACCCGGTCAGCAGTAGCGGCGCTGGTCCATCGCCGCGCCGGTCCCGGCGCCACACCAGCGACACGGGAACCTGAGTGCCATCGGCGGCCGTGGCGCTGGTGAGGACCGACTCGTAGGCCCCGGGGTCGTAGCCGCCCAGCACCTCCTGCTGCTTGAGCAGGGTGCGGGTGAAAGTGTCCATGTGGTAGTCGAATACCGACTCGGGGGTGATGAAGCTCTCGTAGCCGAAGCGCAGGGTGTCGGTGTCGAATTCAGGGTTGTTGCCCGGATAGACGCTAAAGGCCGGTTCCGGGAATTCGATGTCGTGGCGCTCGCGGTCTGCGAGGCGCATCACAGCCAGCCGCGGAAAACCGTCGCGGCGTTCGTGAAGCACGCAGTGCCGCGCGAACAGGTCCACCCCCTCCAGCATCACCGCCTCCCGATGGGGAACGATTTCCTCCCAAAGGGCTTCGCAGAAACCCGCCACGGGCGCACGCGCCAGGCGGAAGTTGCGGCCGCGGTCATTGGTCACCACGTAAAAGTGGTCGCCGTGGTGGTCGAGGTAGTACTCGTGGTCCTGACGGCGCGGCAGCACCAGGGTCGGCGCCTCGGACGGACGGTTCGCCGGGATGAAGCGCACCTCGGAAGTGGTGGCGCTGTGGGACCCGATGAACACGAAGCCGCGGGAGCGTGACAACTCCACGCCCACACTGAAACGCGCGTCAGTCTCCTCGAAGATCAGTTCGGCGTGTTGCGATCCCAGCACCCTGCGCCAGACTTGGCTGGCGCGCTTGGTGTCGTCTTCGGTCACGTAGAACAGCGCGCTGCCGTCCGCGCTCCACGCCACCGAGCACGCGTGCGTCACCTCCACGGGCAGGGCGCGGCCCAAGTCCAGATCCTTCACCCGCAGCGTGTACTCGCGATAGCCGGTGAGATCCGTGGAGTAGGCCAGCAGCCGCCCGTCGGGGCTCGGCTCGAACGCTCCGAGGGCGAAGAACTTCCGGCCCCGGGCCAGGCGATTGCAGTCCAGCAGGACCTGCTCGGGCGCGTCCATGCTACCTCGGCGCCGGCAGTGAATGGCGTACTGACGGCCGGCCACGGTACGGGCGTAATACAACCATCCGCCTTCGCGCACCGGCACACCCATGTCCGTCTGCCTGATGCGACCGAGCATCTCCCCGTACAGCACCCCTTGGAGGCGCCTGCTCGGCGCCATCATGGCCCGGGTGTAGGCGTTCTCGGCGTGCAGATAGGCGATGACCTCGGGGTCATCCCGGCGGCGTAACCAGTGGTAGTCATCCACTCGCCTGTGGCCGTGGATTTCCGTGACGTGGGGCCGGCGCGCAGCGACCGGCGGCTGGGGCGGAGCGGATCGGGGCATTTCAGAAGAACGGTCTGGAGATGAGCCTAAAGCCCAGCGTCACCCATTCGGTGCGATGAGGGCCATTGATCTGGAAACCATAGGTTGAATCCACTTGTACGTGCTCCGGTACCAGCCACACCCGTACCCCGAGCTGCGCGTATCGGTCGAATCCTGTGGCACCGTAGGCCTCCGCCGCGAGCATCAAGCGCGGCGTGAGATAGATCTCCGTGCCCATGCCGTAGGAGAGTCCGCGCCGGTTGTCGTCGCGGTTGTCGATTCCGCCCGCGTTGAACAGCAGCACCAGGCGATCGTCGGCGAGGGACCGAGACACGGGAAAGTAGAAGTAATAGTTGCCCCACAGGTTCTGGCGCAGGTTGATATCGGCATGGCGGATGGCGCCCGCCGCGAACCCCCAGCCCCATCCGTTTGTTTGCAGGGGTCGCACCAGAGCCTTCCCCTGGAACTGATAGTCGGCATGCTCGCGTGTACCGGCACTGCCGTTCAGGGCCCCGCCTCCCATTGTAAGCTCGACGCCGAACGGATTGCAGGCCGGCAACGCCCACACTTCGCGGCTTTCGGGGTTGTTCTTGAACCATGACTCTACCTGGCAGGCGCCCCGCTCCACCACGCGGGCATCGTCCACGATGAAGGGCCGGGCAGCATGGGCGCTCGCCGACAGGATGCACAACAACACGGCGGCGATGGCGCGCATGGAATCGGGGCTGCCGGAGGGAACACGGCGCGGCAGGATACGCCAGCGCCGTGGCCACCGCGCGCTCACCGCGCTAGAATCCAGCGTCTTTTTGGTGTGAATGCCCATTGCGACAAATGGAAAAATACGAGTCCGATGTCACCCTGTTCCTGCGGCAGTTCGTGAAGGACCATCCGGAAGTGCCGGAACGGCAGCGCCGGGCCCGCGCCACTTGGTGGGACAAGCCCTACGACGCGCAGCAGCGCCAGGACTTCGACGCGGCGCGCATACCCAAGAAGCCCTACGAGTACTACAGCGATAACCACTGACGCCCGTGCGCCCGCGGCCCCGCGTCCCGGCCAACGGAGGTCGCCCCCGATGAAACACTCCCTCGTCGCAGTAGCGCTGCTGTGCCTGTTCAGCCTGCCCGCCCGGGCCGGCTGGGAAGAGGCCGTTGCCGCCTACAACAGTGGCGACTACGCCTCCGCCGCGCGCGAGTTCCGCCCCTTCGCGGAACAGGGGCAAGTCACTGCCCAGTACATTCTCGGGTGGATTTACCAGACCGGGGAGGGCGTGGCCCAGGATCTCGCCGAGGCCGCCAAGTGGTACCGCCGCGCCGCCGACAAGGACAACGCCGACGCCCAGCTCGCGCTTGGCTCCCTCTACGCCGCCGGCGCTGGCGTAAAGCGCGACGACGCCGAGGCCGTGAAGCTTTTCCGCAAGGCAGCCGAGCAGGGAAAGGCGAACGCGCAATACATGCTTGGCTACATGCTCTCTGCTGGTGAGGGGGTGGCCAAGAACGAAGTCGAGAGCCTGAGTTGGCATCGTAAGGCCGCCGAGCAAGGTCTGCCTGACGCCCAGTATGCCGTGGCTCTGGCTCTTGCCTACGGCAAGGGCGCCACCCGGGACGAGCAGGAGGCCAACGCCTGGTTCCGCAAGGCCGCCGAGCAGGGCCACGTGGAGTCGGCCTATCTGCTTGGCTGGAACTACGAGCGCGGCGTAGGGACCATTCCCAGCTACGAGGAGGCCGCCAGGTGGTACCGCACGGCAGCCGACAAGGGCAACGTTGAAGCCCTGTACCACCTGGCCACTCTGTACCGCGCCGGCCGCGGCGTGAGCCGCGACGACGTGCAGGCCATGGCCCTTTTTCGCAAGGCGGCGGAGAAAGACTACGCCTACACCACCGCAGCCGTGGATGATTACCTCAAGAAGGGGCGCCCTCAGGCAGGTTTTGAACTCGCCGACGTCTGGCTCTCACGCCACCCCGATGACGTACAGCTGTTGCTGGTGGTGAGCTTCGCGGCCATCAACGAGGCGCGCTCGGATCCCGGCAAGTTCAGCGCTACCGCCCAACGCTATGGCGACACGACCCTTGCGCTCATCGAAGGCGGGAAGCGCCCTGCCTCCATGGCGGAGGCGGAGTGGGCGGAATACCGCGACCGCTGGCAGCCGCAGCTCCACCTCCAGCTCGGTTCGCTTGCCTCGAAGGCCGGCAACCCCGAGGAGGCCCGCTCACGCTTCGAGAAGGCCACGAAACTCAGCCCCGGGGACGCCTATGGCTGGTATCTGCTCGGTCAGACCTACTTCGCGGAGTACGAGAAACTCAATGCGGCCGGCAAGTCTCTGGAAGGCAGTGCGAAGAGCGATGCCGTGGCTAGGGCCTTCGCGAAGCTCGACCAGGTGATCGAATCCTACGCTCGCACCGTGGCCCTCGCGGAGGGCAAGGACAACCTCAAGGACCTCTACGCGCCGGTCCTGAAGGATCTCACCAGCGTGTACGAGTTTCGCAACGGCTCCAGGAACGGGCTGGACCAGCTCATCGCCAAGTACCGCTCCTGAGGGCAGCCGTCTTGAGCGACGCCCTCCTCAGGGTTTCGAGCCGCGCTGATTCTTCGCCTCTGGCTTGCTGGCCGAAGGCGGCTTGGCAGGTGGCCCTGAGGGCTTCGCGGCGGGCACCGGCCTGGGGGGCGGAGCCTCCCGAGGTACCGCCGCGACCGGTTTAGCGGGGGCTGGCGCGGCCAGCTCCGCGGCGCTCTTGAGGCCCGGCGCTTTGACAGCCGCCGCAGGCCTCGCGGCGACAGACTGATCGGCAGTGGACAAGACCGCCTCCGGCGCCTCGATTTCCACGTCGATGGCGAAGATCGCCTCGCGCCCGGGAAAACGCCCGCACTCCAGCCGCAGGGTGCCCTGTGGTCCCTTCCAGGTGCGCAGCCGCCACTCCAGGCCCTCCTCGTTGCGCGACTGGAACGCCGAGGGCTGACCGTAGCGTGCCACCAGCGCGTCCAGCACTCCGCGGCAGCCGGGGAAACGACGTTCGATAGCCTCCGGCGTGAAGCCCTTCAAGTCACGATCCAGACCCAGCGTAACGCGCACCGTGCGCCCCTGATCGAGGGTGAGGGCCAGAGAGGTCACCTCGGCGCGGGTGTCCTCCGGTGCGAGGCGCACCTTGTAGCGGCCATCGCCCTGGCGAAGGGCCTCTTCGAAACGGCCATCCGCGTCCTCCGGGGCCAGCACGCTGCCGGTGCCGCGCTGCCAGAACTCGTGCGCCGAAGCGGGAAACAGCTCACGCAGACGCCCCGCGTCTGTCTCCAGGGACAGTCCGCCGTACTCCAGGGCTTGGACCGGGGCGGTGCTCAGCAGGCACAAAATCAGCCAATGACGGTGCGACATGTCTTCCGGCTATGGGAACGAAGATAGCTGAGACTATAAACTGCCGGCATGTGCGGCCGGTATTGCCTCGACGAAAATCCCCAGGCGCTGGCGCGGCGCTTCGAGCTGCCCGCCGTGCCCCATTTCGAGCCGCGCTGGAATATCGCGCCCGGCACGGGGGTGCTGGCCATCCGCACCGCACTCTCGGGCTGCGTTGCGGAGGCCATGACCTGGGGCCTCGCGCCTGCCTGGGCGCTGCGGGCCAGCCGCCTCGCCCGGCCCATCAACGCCCGCGCCGAAACCCTTGCTCAGCGTCCTATGTTCCGCGCCGCGCTGCGGCGTCATCGCTGCATCCTGCCCGCCTCGGGGTTCTACGAATGGCAAACCCAGCCCGGGCCCACCGCGGCGCGGCCACGCAAGCAGCCGTGGTTCGTGTATCCGCCTGCTGGCGGGGTGTTCGCGCTGGCGGGACTGTTTGAACCCGGTGAAGCGGGCCAGCCGGCCAGTTGCTGCATCGTCACCACCGATGCCAATGCCGCCATGGCGCCGATCCACGACCGCATGCCCGCCATCCTCGACGACGCGGCGTTGCGGCACTGGCTCGATCCGGCCACCGATGCCGCCCAGGCCGCGGCGCTGCTGCGCCCCGGCCCGCCGGACTGGCTGGCCCTGCATCCCGTGGGAGCGGCGGTGAATGCCGTCGGCGCCGAGGGGCCGGCGCTGATCCTGGCCGCCCCGCCCGCGGCGTAAACTCGCGCCCTTCCGATTCACCGCCGTTCTTCCCCCGGAGCGTCCGTTCATGGCCGACAGTAGCGAAGCGAGAACCATCCACTACTTCTTCTCGCCCGTGTCGCCCTGGACGCACTTCGGCCACGCCCGCATCTGCCGCATCGCCGAGCGAGCCGGCGTGCCGTTGCTGCCCAAGCCGGTGGACTTCGGCAGGATCTTTTCTGTCTCGGGCGGCCTGCCCCTGGGCCAGCGTGCGCCCCAGCGCCAGGCCTACCGGCTTCAGGAACTGGCGCGCTGGCGCAGCTTCCTCGGCATACCCCTCCACATCCACCCGCAGTTCTTTCCGGTCGACGCCACCCTGGCCGTACGCACCATCGTGGCCGCCGCGCCTGCTGGCACGGCTCGCCAGCTGGAACTGGCAGGCGCCCTGCTCAAGGCCTGCTGGGAGGAGCAGCGCAACGTGGCAGACCCGTCCACCGTGGCTGCCCTGGCCGACGCCTGCGGGCTGGAGGGCGCGGCCCTGCTGCTGGCCACCGCGGTGCCTGCCACGCAGGCCACCTGCGATGCGCTCACCCAGGAGGCCATCGACCGCCAGGTGTTCGGCGCCCCCAGCTACGTGATCGGTGACCAGATCTTCTGGGGCCAGGACCGGCTGGATTTCGTAGCGCGCCATCTTGGCGTGTCCGCCGACTGACAGACAATGAGACGCCCCCGCGCCCACGTTGCCGGTTCGTGAACGCTCCGCTCCCGCCACCGCGCCTGTCGGTGCTCGACCAGAGCCCCGTGATCGAGGGCCACAGTCCCTCCGAAGCGGTGCGGCAAACAGTGGCGCTGGCCCGGCATGCCGAGGCGCTCGGTTACCACCGCATCTGGCTTGCCGAGCACCACAACACGCGCGCCCTGGCCGACCCCTGCCCGGAGATCCTGCTGGCCCATGTGGGCGCGGCCACCTCGCGCATCCGCATCGGCTCGGGCGGCGTGCTGCTGCCCTACTACAGCGCCCTCAAGGTGGCCGAGGTGTTCCGCATGCTCGAGGCGCTCTGTCCCGGCCGCGTGGACCTGGGCATCGGGCGTGCGCCCGGCACGGACATGCTCACCAGCCAGGCGCTGTTCCAGGGGGCGCACTACGACTTCAACCAGTTCCCGGCCCACGTGCAGGAGACGGTCACGCTGCTCCAAGGCACGCTGCCCGGGGACCATCCTTACGCGGGATTGAGGGCCATGCCTGCGGGCGAGGGCTCGCCCGAGGTCTGGCTGCTCGGGTCTTCCGACTATTCGGCCCAATTGGCCGCGTGGCTGGGACTGCGGTTCGCCTTCGCCCACTTCATCGCCGCCCACGGCGGCGACGCCGTCACCCGCATGTACCGGCACGACTTTCGCCCCTCGGCCCGGGAAGCGGCGCCCACCGCCATGCTCACCGTATTCGCCCTCGCGGCCCCCACCCACGAAGAGGCCCAGAGGCGCGCCGCGCCCATCGACCTGCGCCGGTTGCACATGGCTCGCGGCGTCGACGCCCCGGTGGCCACCGTGGACCAGGCGCTTGCCACGCCCTATTCCGCCGCCGATCGCGCCGTAATCCAGCGCGAGCGCGCCCGGGCCCTCATCGGCACCCCCGAAGCGGTGCGCGATCGCATCCTGGAACTGCAGTCGGCCTTCCAGGCCGACGAGGTGATGGTGATCACCATCACCGGCGACTATTCCCACCGTCTCGAGTCCTACGCCCTGCTGGCGGAGGCCTTCGGGCTGGTATCCCACCAGGCTGCCTCCGTGCAACACCATGACGACCTTCGCCACCCTGCAACTGGATGACGCCACCTGCGAGTCCGCCCCCGACGGCTCTCAGGTGCGCGTGCTCCTGCGCCTGACGCGAGGCGGTATGGCGCAGTTCGTATTGCCGCCCGGCGCCGTGTCGGTGGCCGTGGCCCATCGCGGCGTGGAAGAGATCTGGCTGGTCACATCAGGCAGGGGCGAGATGTGGCGCGGCGCCAGCGACGGCGCCGAAATCGTGCCCCTGTCCCCGGGCACCTGCGTGAGCATCCAGGCCGGCACCGGCTTCCAGTTCCGCGCTGCACCGGGCGAGCCGCTGGTGGCGGTGGCGGTCACCATGCCACCGTGGCCTGGCCCCGGCGAGGCGCTGCCCGTGGCCGGTCCCTGGGTCGCCTCCGCGGCCTAGGCTCGCCGCTCAGGCACCGGCATCAGGCCGCGGCCCTGCCGGAAAGGCGCCCCGCGATGGCCAGCATGCGGTAGTAGGACCTCACCACCGGCAGCTCGATGAGTTCGCCATCCACCACCACCAGGCCGGTAGTGCTGGTCTCGTAGGCCTGCACCACCCGGTGCGCCTTCTCCACCTGCTCGGCCGTGGGCGAGAAGGCGGCATTGATCACCGCCACCTGCTTCGGGTGGATGGATGCCTTGCCGGTGAACCCCATGGCGGCGCAGGCGGCCGCCTCGCCAGCGCGCCCGTTGGCGTCCTCCAGGTTCAGCCAGGGCACGTCCAGCAGGTCGATGCCGGCCCCGGCCGCCGCGTGCACCAGGCGGGAGCGGGCGTAGAGCAGCGGTTCCCAGGCCTTGCGGCAGCGCAGCTCGGCGCTCAGGTCCACGGCCCCCAGGATCATGGAATCCACGCGCGGGCTGGCGCGGGCGATGTCCAGAGCGCGCTCCAGGCCCTGGTTGGTCTCGATGATCACGCAGAAGCGGATGTGGCGCGCCGCCCCCGCGGACAGCAGCGTGTCGATCAGCTGCACTTCCTCGGCGCTCTTTACCTTGGGGATCATGATGGCCGGCGGCGGCGCTGGCGATTCCACCAGCGCCTGCAGGTCCTTCAACCCGTGGTAGGTGGACAGGGCGTTGATGCGCGCCATGGCCTCCACACCCGCCGGCGCCGGCCGCGCGAACAGCGGCAGCGCCGCGGCGCGTCCCTCGTCCTTGCGGTCCAGGGGCGTGGCGTCCTCCATGTCGATGCACACGATGTCGGCGCCGCAGTCCAGCGCCTTCAGGTAGCGGTCGGGACGCAGCGCGGGCACGAACAGCAGGCTGCGGCGGGGGCGTACGGCGCGCGGCTCGGACATGGCATCGATCCTTGGCGGGTGGGCGAAACGAGACAGGGCCGCGCATGGTAGGGGCCGCCGCCGGGCTTGTCACCGGGACGGCGGGCGCGGGCTGTATGATCCGCCCGCTTCAGGGCCTATCCTCATCCGGGGGAGCGCATGAAAATCACCGCTGTCGAGACCATCCAGCTGGCTGAATTCCCCAACCTGCTGTGGGTGCACATCCACACCGACGAGGGGCTGGTGGGCTTGGGCGAGACCTTCTACGCGGTGGCGCCGGTGGCAGCCCACATCCACGAGACCTGCGCTCCCTGGCTGCTGGGCCGCAGCCCCCTGGAGATCGAGCGCATCTCGCACCACTTCCTCAACACCTACCTGGGTTTCAACAGCGTGGGTGCGGAGATGCGCGCGGCCTCCGCCATCGACATCGCCCTGTGGGACCTGCTGGGCCAGGTCACCGGACAGCCGGTGTACCAATTGCTGGGCGGCGCGTGCCGCGAGCAGGTGCGCGTCTACAACACCTGCGCGGGCTACCAGTACGTGCGCGCCAAGCCCACCCATGACACGGGCAACTTCGGCCTGCCAACGAGTCTCGATCGCCGCAAGCGCCCCTACGAAGACCTGCATGCCTTCCTCAACGACGCCGGGGAGCTGGCCGAGAGCCTGCTAGAAATGGGTATCAGCGGCATGAAGATCTGGCCCTTCGACGCCGCCGCCGAAGCCAGCAACGGCACCTACATCTCCAACGCCGACCTGAAGAAGGCGCTGCAGCCCTTCGAGAAGATCCGCAAGGCCGTGGGCGACCGCATGGCCATCCCCGTGGAGTTCCATTCCATGTGGCAATTGCCCGCCGCTATCCGCATC
>DAIPHN010000050.1:0-18160 GCA_036771335.1 Burkholderiales bacterium | reverse complement strand
CGCCCCCCGGGGGCCGTGGCGCTGTGGATTGCCGGGGGCACGGCGCCGGCGCCCTTGGGCTGCATTATCGTAACCAACTGATTTAAAAGAAACAGTGCGGTTCGATCTTATGCTGGCACGGCTGTCGCTCAACAGCATGGCATCCAACTAAACTCGGCCCGCCCCCATGCTCGACCGCATAGACCGTCATCTGCAACCCAACATCAAAGCGCTCAACCTGCTGGCCAGGCGCAGCGAAGTACTGGCGGCCAATATCGCCAACGCTGACACACCCAATTACAAGGCCCGTGACTTCGATTTCCGCGCCGCCATGGCTGGCGCGATGTCGGGGTCCAGACTCGACATACAGCGAACATCCCCGTCCCACATGCAGCAGCGTGGCGCGGCGCCCGGCATGCCGAGGTTGCAGTTCCGCGCGCCTGCGCAGCCGTCCATCGATGGCAATACCGTGGAGCTCGACGCGGAAGTGGCGCGCTTTTCTAACAATGCGATTCGCTACCAGGCCGCACTGACCTTCATGAACAGCCGCATCAGCGGCCTGCGCACCGCGCTCACCGGCCAGTAATCGCGCACGCCAGGGGAACTCCATGAATCTGAGCAATGTTTTCGATATCGCTGCCTCCGCCCTTTCAGCGCAGTCGCAGCGCCTGAATGTGGTGGCCTCGAACATGGCCAACGCCGACAGCGCTGTGAGCGCAAACGGATCACCCTATCGAGGCAAGCAGGTGGTGTTCAGCGCCGTGCCGTTGCCGCATGGCGGCGGCGGGCAGGCGGTGCGCGTGACAGGCGTAGTGGACGATCCCTCAGCACCCCGGCTGGTCTTCGACCCGAAGCACCCCCTTGCCGATCGGCAAGGCTACGTGGCCTATCCCAACGTGAATGTGGTGGAGGAGATGACCAACATGATTTCCGCCTCGCGCGCCTACCAGCTCAACACCGACGTGATGAACACCGCGAAGACCCTTCTGCTTCGCACGCTCTCCCTGGGACAGTGAAGCCATGACCATAGCCATCTCCGCAACCGCTGCAAACAGCGCTCCACCGGGCGGCGCCGACGTGCTGAAGCTCAATTCCGAGGATCCCCAGGAACGCTTCCTCAAGTTGCTCGTGTCGCAGCTTCGCAACCAGGACCCTCTCAATCCCCTGCAGAACTCGGAGGTCACCAGCCAGATAGCCCAGATCAGTACGGTCAACGGCATCGAGCGCCTCAATGGGGCCGTGGACAACATGGGAGCGAACATGCTCGCCGCCCAATCGCTGCAAGCCAGTTCCATGATCGGGCGAGGGGTGCTTGCCGAGGGTAATCGGATCCAGCTCGCGGGCGGCACGGCGGTGGGTGGTTTCGACCTCGCCGGTCCTGCGGACAAGGTGATCGTGACGATCCTCGATGCCGGGGGGCGTCCCGTCGAAAGCCTGGACCTCGGGCGCAAGAGCTCGGGGCTGAGCACCTTCGCCTGGGACGGCAAGCCAGGTGAGGCGCAGCTGGCTGACGGTACCTACGGTTTCAAGGTAGAAGCAATGCGCGACGATGGCGCCAAGGTCGCTGCCACCACAATCGGTTACGGACGCGTGCAGAGCGTGTCTCTGGATGGCGGCGTGACCTTGAACACCCCCGGCCTGGGCTCGCTGGCGCTTTCCAGCGTACGCCAGATCCTCTGACTTCCGACAACCCCCAAGGCAAAACGAAAGGAGAACTCCATGGGTTTCCAGTCTGGCCTGAGTGGCCTGAACGCTGCTTCCAAGAATCTCGATGTGATCGGTAACAATGTGGCCAACGCGCAGGTCGCGGGATTCAAGGGCTCGGTGACTCAGTTCGCCGAGCTGTTTGCAGCCTCGCTCGGAAGCGGCGACACCGCCGCGGTGGGCATCGGTTCGAAGGTGCAAAACGTCTCCCAAATCTTCAACCAGGGAAACATCAGTCCCACCAACAACCCGCTCGACATCGCCATCACCGGGCGCGGGTTCTTCCGCCTCGACGACAACGGCGCGATCGCCTACTCCCGCAACGGCCAGTTCAAACTGGACAGCGAGGGCTACATCGTGACCAACCAGGGTCTCAATCTCACGGGCTACGGGGTGGACGGCAACGGCAGCATTGTCAATTCCAATCCTGAACCGATCCGCATGGATTCGGCCGCGCTCGCGCCCCAGGCCACCGACCAGTTCGAGGCCACGCTCAACCTCGACGCGCGCTCCAGCACGCCGCCGGTTGCGATCTTCGATCCCAGCAACACCCAGAGTTTCAACTTCGCCACTTCCGCCACGCTGTACGATTCCCTTGGTAATTCCCACGTGTTTTCGCTGTACTTCGTACGCGCAGCCGCGCCGGGCACGTGGTCTGCATTCGGCACCGTCAACGGCGGGCCTGTGGCCGACGTGGACCTCGGCGCCGGGGCCGGCATGCCTGCGACGTTGGCTTTCAACTCGAGCGGTGCGCTCTCCACGGCCATGCCCATCAATGCTTCCGTGGCGGTTGGTACCGGCGCGCAATCGCCGCTTGCCTTCACCCTGGACTTCACCGGGACCACCCAGTACGGCGCGATCTCCAGCGTGGGCGCCCTTTCCCAGTCGGGCTACACCTCCGGCCGGCTAGTGGGCTTCGACATCAGCCAGGACGGTGTGATCGCCGGCCGTTACTCCAATGGCCAGTCTCGCACGGTCGCCCAGGTGGTGCTGGCTGACTTCGTGAATGTTCAAGGCCTCACGCCCGTGGGCGACAACGTCTGGGCAGAGACCGTCCAGTCCGGCCTGCCCCTGGTGGGTGCCCCCGGCGGCGGCACACTCGGCAACCTGCAGTCGTCGGCGGTGGAGGAGTCCAACGTGGATCTCACCGCCGAACTTGTCAATCTCATCACCGCGCAGCGCAACTACCAGGCGAACGCCCAGACCATCAAGACACAGGATGCGGTGCTGCAGACCCTGGTGAGCTTGCGCTGACATCGGCTGACAGGACCCGGACATCATGGATCGCCTCGTCTATCTGGCCATGAGTGGAGCCAAGGCCATGCTGGACCGCCAGGCTCAGGTGGCGCACAACCTGGCCAACGCCTCCACCGCCGGCTATCGTGCGGAGACCACAGCCTTTCGAGCACTCCCGGTGATCGGTCCGGGCGCGGGTACCCGTGCCTTCGTAGCCGAGAGCAGTACCGGCACCGACTTCTCCCTTGGCCCCATCCGCGAAACCGGGCGGGTCCTTGACGTGGCCGTGGACGGAAAGGGGTTCCTGGCGGTACGGGCCCCCGACGGACGCGAGGCCTACACGCGAGATGGCAACCTGCAACTTGGTCCTGGAGGCGTGTTGCAGACACGCAATGGCCTGAACGTGCTCACCGATGGCGGAGCCACCATCGCCATCCCTCCCGACAATACCATCAGCATCGGGCGCGATGGCACTGTTAGCGCCATTCCTCTGGTGGGCATCCCAAACACCTCCACCGTTCTGGGGCGTATCAAGCTGGTGAATCCGGACGAGCAGACCCTCACGCGCGGTGCCGATGGATTGTTTCGCACGGATACCGGACGGCCTGCGCCCGCCGATGCCAGGGTGTATCTGGCCAGCGGCATGGTGGAAGGCAGCAACGTTAATGCGGTGGAAGCCATCGTCAGCATCATCTCGCTTTCGCGACAGTTCGATACCCAGGTGCGTTTGATACAGACCGCCGATCAGAACGCCCGCGGGCTCTCGTCGCTGCTGAATCTCAACTCCTGAACCGTAAACAAGGGAACGCTCCCGCCATGATCCGCTCGCTGTGGACCGCAAAGTCCGGCCTCGAAGCCCAGCAGTTCAACGTGGATGTCATCTCCAACAACCTGGCCAACATCAGTACCAATGGCTTCAAGCGCCAGCGACCGGTGTTCGAGGACCTGCTCTATCAGGTGCTGCGCCAGCCGGGCGCCCAGAGCTCGCAGCTCAACCAGGTGCCCTCGGGTTTGCAGGTAGGCCTTGGCGTACGGCCCGTGGCCACCTCGCGCATCTTCGTGCAGGGCAACCTGCAGCAGACCGGCAACAGCCTGGATGTGGCAATCAACGGTCAGGGCTTTTTCCAGGTGCTGCTGCCCGACGGCTCTACTGCCTACACCAGGGACGGTTCCTTTCAGCTTGACAACCAGGGTAATGTGGTGACCTCCAGCGGATATCCCATTCAGCCCGGCATCACAATTCCGCCCAATACCACCTCCATCACCATCGGCAACGACGGCACCGTGACCGCGCTTGTGGCCGGCAGCCCCACGCCCACCCAGGTGGGGACCATCCAGCTCGCCAATTTCACCAATCCCGCCGGCCTGCAGGCGCGAGGCGAAAACCTGTTCCTTGAAACCGCCTCATCCGGGGCACCGCAGGTGAATCAGCCGCTCACCAATGGCCTGGGTTCGCTCAACCAGCAGTTCGTGGAAACCTCGAATGTCAGCGCCACGGAAGAACTGGTGAACCTCATCACTGCCCAGCGCGCCTTCGAAATCAACTCGCGCTCCATACAGGCTTCCGATCAGATGCTGCAGAGGCTCGCACAGCTCTAAGGACTCTGGGCGGCGCAGTTGCTGGAAGCTGCGCGGATCCGTATCAGGCCGGCACATCCGGATCGAGCTGCCGCCGCAGCCACGCGATCTGGTCCTTGAGGAGAAGCTTGCGTTTTTTCAGACGTCGAAGCTGCAGCTCATCCTGCAGCGCGGATTCGGACAGGCGGCTGATGGCCGTATCCAGGTCGCGGTGCTCGATCTCCAGCTGACCGAGCCGCGCCAGCGACGCGGCCTGCGGCAAGTGTCCCCCGCTCATGGTGTTTCAGGCGGCACGATGTCAACGCGCCCCGTCAGTTGCGCCCCGGGTGCTGACGAGGGCAGCAGGGGCACGAGCAGCCGCTCGCGAGCCGAAGGATCGCGCACGGCCCCCAGCAGAAAATCGCTGGCGTTCTCTGGCGCGCCCGCCACGTACATCTGGGTGAAGAAGGGTGCGCGCGCTCCGGAAGAGAGTCCGAAGTGGATGTGGGGCGCGCGCCCGGGATAGGCGACAGGGCGGATGGTGCGGAAGCGGTAGCCGCCATCGGCGCCGGTAACGGTGCGCCCGTAGCCCTGGAATTGAGGGTCAAGCGGCTTGTCCTGATCGTCGTGGGGGTGGTGATAGCGCCCCCAGGCGTTCACCTGCCAGATTTCTACCTGCACCCCCGCCAGGGGACGGCCGGAGCGCGACAGCACCTGGCCCGCGATGTCGACAATCGTTCCGCTGGCGCGGCCGTCTCGACCATCGACACGGGTCAGGTCGTTGTCGCCCTCCAGCGGCAGTGTCCGGGGGTAGAAGGGGCCTCGCAATTGCGCCGGTGTGGCGACCAGTTCCGCGAGCGCCATGCGAACCCCCGTGAAGGCGCCCAGCACTCCCAGACCGGCAGCGAGCAGGCGCCGCCTGGCGACGTGCGGCGCCAGCGAGCCCGGATGGGTGGCGCGAGCGCGCATCAGTAGCGGTTGTAGCGCTCGAGCGCCTTCAGCATCGATCCCGTCTCGCGGATGATGGGGATCATGCGCGACTCCTTGTCGGCGTACTGGCGCAGCAGCTCGAGGACCTTAGGTGCAGCCTGGGCCGGCACTACCACCGCGCCGTCCGCGTCGGCCACGATGTAGTCGCCTGGCCGCACCGTCACTCCCGCGCACTGCACCGGGATTTGCTTGTCTACGCTGACCATGCGCCCCACCGAAGTGGCGGGGCTCACCCGGCGCGACCACACGGGCAGCCCGATCTGCCGGATCTCGGTGATATCGCGCACGGCGCCATCGATCACCACACCCTCGATGCCGCGCACCTTGGCAGTGGTGGCCATCAGGTTGCCCATGGCCGCGATATCGAGGCCATCCTGCATCACGTACACCAGCACGCTACCGGGTTCCGCCTGGTCGAGAATTTCCAGGAGGTGGTTCTGGTAGCTGCGGGTGTCGTTGCGCAGCACCGGGCGCATGAGAGCCGTGGCGGCGCGCCCCACGATCTTGGTGTCGATGACGGGCTTCATGTCGGCGTCCATCCAGCCCCGCGCGCCGGTGGCCTCCTCCACCGCGTCGGCGATGTTGCCGGTGCTGTTGACGGGATCGCGGAGGGCGGCCAGGACTTCCTCGTGGGTGGGGGCCGCCAGCGCAGGCATACCCACCGCCAGGGTCGCCAGGGTTGCGATCACGGCGAAGAAGGAAACGGGCATGGGATTCTCCTGAGGTGAGGGTCGGGTGGATAATACCGGCCCTCAACGCACCGGCCTCAGCGCAGCGTGAGAAGCCAGGCCAGAACGTCGCCTTTTTCCGCCGCGCTGCAAGCGCGCCCCAGCACGTAGAAGCAGTTCACGTCGAACCAGAGTTCGGCCTTTCCCGGGTCCGCGAACCGCGCTGGATTGGCGCCAGGCGCGAGCGGCCGGATGTCGCGGCGGATGCGGGTGCGGTCGCCCGGCCGGCCGATACCCCCGGGATGGCAGGCAACGCACTCGGCGCGAATGGCGCCGCCGTGGCCTAACACCGTTTCGCGCGGTTCGGGACTGGGGCAGTTTGCGCCCGCGGGCGCGCCGGGGGGGCCGTGGTGCGGCGGCAGAAATACCGCCGCGCCGCGCGCGGGCGAGAAGCCCGCGAACCCCGGGTCGCTGGCGAGCGTGAGTCTGCCATAGAAGGCGAGCAGATCCTCGGGGGTTTGCGCCACGACGGGTAGGGCGATGAGGGTCAGGAGAAACGGCGCGATCAGGAAGGGGGCCGCGAATCGGGTACAGCCTACCGGGTACATGGAGCCGTCGAGGCGACCGTGCGGCGGCTGCGGCGAGGTGACGGGCCGCTCCTCAGGAGATGGCGGCGACCCGCAGTGCCGTCTTGGTGGCGGGGGCGCTGTAGCGCTTGTAGTAGGCGAGCACCCTGGGCACGTAAGCGAGCGTTTCCTCGTAGGGCGGAACCTTGCCGTAGCGCATGCCGGCGCCCTCGCCGGCGTTGTATGCCGCGAGGGCAAGGCGCAGATCGTTTCCGAACATCCCCAGCAAATCCTTGAGGTAGCGGGTGCCGCCGTCGATGTTCTGTTGCGGGTCGAAGGGGTTGGTCACGCCGTAGCGCGAGGCGGTCTCGGGGATGAGCTGCATGAGCCCTCGCGCGCCCTTGGCGGAACGTGCCAGGGGATCGTAGGCGGATTCGGCGGATATGACCGCGTGGATCAGGGCCGCCTCAACGCCGTGCGTCCGGGCGGCTGCCTGTACATGTTCGTCGTACCGGCTGCGGGTGGCCTGGGGAATACGCCGCGCGATGCGGCTCTCCAGGGCCGTGGTTGAAATGGACGGCGATCCCTTTGTCTGACGCTGCAGTTGGCAGCGCGCGTCCCTGGGCAGGTTGGTGAACAGTGGAACGCCATCGGCCTGGAGGCACATGAAGATGTCAGCTCTGGCGGGAGCCGTCAGCAAGAGACAGGCCGATCCGAGCACCAATCCGGTGAACACAAGCTTGCCAGACATGGTTATTCCACCTCCTTGAAGCCGCAACAACCCCAGGGCGAGGAGTGGGTGTAACCACCCACCTGGATATCCCGCCAGGGACGCGCACGCCGCAACAGCGGGATTCACGAACCTCTTCGTCTTTGTTGACGGTTCAACACATCTATAACTTTAGCGCGGACCGGCGCGCTCGGGAACCAGCACCGTGGCGAGCGCCGCCAGAATGAGGGCCAGGGCCGACAGGTCGCTCCAGGCAGGCCGCTCTCCGAGCAGGACCATGCCGCTGAAGACCGCCACCACCGGGATCATGAGCGTGCCCAGCGCCGACGCGCCGGCGGGGGCGAGGTTCACAATTCGAAACCAGACCCAGTGACAGACGATGAAGGCAACGATCATGTTGTAGATGAGTCCTACCATGGCGGAGTTGCCCACGGGGCGCCACTGGTGGTGCTCTAACAGCAGCGCTCCGAGGGCGATAGGGACCCCGCCGATCACGAAGTTCCAGCCCGTGAACACCGTGGTGGAAAGGGTTGTGGGGTACTTTTTCATGAGCGTGGTCCCCGTGGCCCAGCACAGTGCTGCAGCCAGGATGGCCAGCGCTCCCAGGGGCGCCGAGCGCAGCAGCAGCAGTTCGCGACCGAGCAGCAGCGCGAGGCCGGTCATTCCCAGGGCAACGCCGAGCAGACGGCGTGGCGTGAGCGGTTCGCGCAGCAACGCCGCCGACAGCAGCACCGTCCACAGCGGCATGGTGTAGGCAAGGATTGCCGCGCGCCCCGAGGGCAGCGCCCGCACGCCGTAGGTCACCAGCACATTCCACAGCGTCACGTTGAACAGGGCTGCCAGCGCGAGCCGCCGCCACTGGCTGCGCGGCACGGCCATGGGCAGCCCGCTGAAGTGCGCGATGGCGAACATTCCCGCCGCCCCGGCCGCGAGGCACTCGGCGCGGAAAGTCCAGATGGGAATGTCCGCCACCGCCATCTTGATCATCGGCCAGTTCAGGCCCCAGCCCAGGGTCAGGATGGCAAGCAGTGCCCAGATGCTGCGCGGCAGCGTGGAAGATTGATGCGCCATGGCGAAGCGCATGGTACAGGCCAGAGTGGCGCGCGGGCGCGCTACCATGTGCGCATGAAACGCGCTCAAGCCTTCCTGGTTTTCTGGGGTGTCAACTCGCTCGTGCTCTGGCTGGCCTCGCGCCTGATGCCGGGCGTGGTCATCCAAGGGCCCGAAGCCCTGCTGCTGGCGGGCCTGTGCTTCGGGTTGGTGAACGTCTTCCTGAAGCCCATCCTGTTCGTGCTCACCCTGCCCATTACGGTGCTCACTCTGGGCCTGTTCGCGCTGCTGCTCAATGCCGGCATCCTGCTGCTGGTGGCCTGGATGGTGCCTGGCTTCTCGCTGGGTGGCTTCTGGCAGGCGGTGTTCGCATCGCTGTTCATCTCCATCGCGAGCTTCCTGATCAACCTGCTGCTCCAGAAGCCGTCCATCGTCATCACACGTTCCAAGGGAGGGGAATGAAATGCTCGATCAAACCCTGCGCGCACTGGCCTCGCTCGCGCTGTGCATGGCAACGGGGCTGGCCTGGGCCCAGTCGTGGACGCCGCCTCCGTCCTCGGCGCGCTGTCCCTCCAAGTGGGGCGGGAGCGACGAGCGCGGCGCTGCCAATCATCAGGGGCCCGCTCGGGTGCTCAGGGCTGCGAGCCTGATCCGCAGCGGAGAGGTGATCGAACTGGGGCGGGTTCTGGAGAGCGCCATGCCGCTGTTCGGCACGCGCCGCTTCGAGGTGCACACCAAGCGCACCGGACCAGCCTTGGGCGCCAACCGGCGGCGCAGCAACGAGGAGATCGTCATCGCCGAGATCGGCCAGGTGGGCACGCAACTGGACATGTTCTCCCACCAGACCATCGGCAACGAACTGTACAACTGCGTGGACAGCGACGAGATCGGTACGCGCAACGGCTTCACTAGGCTAGGCGTGGACAAGATCGGCATGCTCTTCACCCGCGGGGTGCTGGTGGACGTGGCGGCGCTCAAAGGTGTGGACATCCTGCCCCAGAACTACGAAATCACCCCCTCGGATCTTCAGGCCGCCCTGGCGCGCCAGGGCGTGGCCATCGAGCCGGGCGACGCTGTGCTCATCCACACCGGGTGGGGCCGCCTGTGGGGTGTGGACAACGTGAAGTACAACGCGGGCTGCCCGGGGATCGGCGTCGCCGCGGCAGAGTGGCTGGCGGGCCAGGACGTGATGCTGCTGGGAGCGGACAACTTCCCCGTGGAGGTGGCCCCCAACCCGGACAAGACCCTCAGCCTGCCGGTGCACCAGATCGCGCTGGTGGTGAACGGCATTTTTCTACTGGAGAACATGAAGCTGGACGAACTGGCCGCCCGGCAGGTCTACGAATTCGCCTTCGCGGTGCAGCCGCTAAAGATCAAGGGCGGCACGGGTTCTACCGTCGCCCCCGTGGCGATCCGCTAGGAGCCAGCCCATGCCCCGCCCCGTTGTGGACTGGTACTTCGATCCCATCTCGCCCTTCGCATGGCTGCAGTCCGAGCGCCTTGGGGAGGTGTGCGCCGCAGCCGAGGTGCAATGCCGGCCGGTGCTGTTCGCGGGGCTGCTGGAGCGCTGGGGGCAGAAGGGGCCAGCAGAGATCGCCCCCAAGCGGCGCTTCACCTACCGTTACGCCTGCTGGTCGGCGGCGCGGCGCGGATTGCCCTTCAAGGCTCCGCCCGCCCACCCCTTCAACCCCTTGAGGCTATTGCGCCTGGCGGTGGCCGCCGGGCCGTCACCCGAGGTTGCACGGGCCGTGTGCCGGTTCGTGTGGTGCGAAGGGAAGAGCAGTGATGACCAGGCCGCGTTTCAGGCGCTCGGGCGCTCACTGGGCATCGCCGACGGCGAGGCTGCGGTGTCCGACCCGGCCGTGAAGACGGCGCTGATGGACAACGGCCAGCGTGCCAAGGCGGGCGGCGTGTTCGGCGTGCCCACTTTCCTTACCGCGGACGGCGAGCTGTTCTGGGGCGAGGACGCCACCGACATGCTGCTCGACTGGCTGGGCGGGGCGGCGGTGTTTCGCGGCACCGAGATGGCGCGCGCCGATGGATTGCCCCTTGGCGTCGAGCGCATACCCCTGATGCGCTGAGCCGCCCGGCTCACCGCCCTCAAGTTTTCTCGAGACGCGCCGTTCCTGAAGCACATGTCTTCCGAACAGACACGCCCTGGCCCTGGACGGAGGTGCGCCCTGGGCGCCCTGCTGGCAGCATGCCTGTTTCAGGTCGGCTGCGACGATCCGCGCGAGCGGGGCACGCGCAACAGCATCTACCAGCTCGCCTTCAGCGCCGCGCGATTGCACGAGGAGCTCTCGGCCTGCGACGTGCAGGGCACGGTCGCCGCGGAGCACGACCGGGCCTGGAACTCAGCCCTGGCGGGCGCCGAGGGCTGGATCGGCCTGAGCCGCGAGTCCATTACCGCCCGTATGGCCGCCGGCCGCGAGGCCTTCAAGGGGATCGAAGAGGGTCTTTGTCCCATGGTACTGGAGCGCGCCAAGGCCTCGCTGGTCCAGGCAAGGCGGCTGGAAGAGCGGGTTGCGGCGCGGCAGTTGTGTAGCCTGATGGGCTGCGCCTGACAGGCCGCGCATTCATTCCACGCTGTCCAGGTAGCGCTCCGCATCCAGGGCCGCCATGCAACCCGTGCCGGCGCTGGTGACCGCCTGGCGGTAGACGTGGTCCTGCACGTCGCCGGCAGCGAAGACACCGGCGACGCTGGTGGCCGTGGCGTTGCCCTCCAGGCCGCCTCTGGTGACGATGTAGCCGCCGCGCATCTCCAGCTGACCCTCGAAGAGCTGGCTGTTGGGCGTATGGCCGATGGCCACGAACACCCCCGAGAGCGCCAGTTCCTTCTCGTGGCCGTCCGTGGTGTCCTTCACCCGGATGCCTGTCACGCCCTTGCCGTCGCCCAGCACTTCCTCGAGGGTGTGGTTCCACTCGATGCGCACCTTGCCCTCGTCGCGCCGGGCGAAGAGCTTGTCGCGCAGGATCGCCTCGCAGCGGAGCCGGTCGCGCCGGTGCACCACCGTCACGCTGCGCGCCAGATTCGCGAGGTAGAGCGCTTCTTCCACGGCCGTGTTGCCGCCGCCGACCACCGCCACGTCCTGGCCGCGAAAGAAGAAGCCGTCGCATGTGGCGCAGGCGGAGACGCCCTTGCCGAGGTATTGCTGCTCCGAGGGCAGGCCCAGGTACCTGGCCGAGGCCCCGGTGGCGATGATCAGCGCGTCGCACGTGTACACGCCGCCATCACCCTCCAGCCGTAGCGGGCGCTTCCCCAGCTCGACGTTTTGGATGTGGTCGTACACCACCTGCGTGTCGAAGCGCTCGGCGTGCTGGCGGAAGCGCTCCATGAGGTCGGGACCCTGCACGCCGTGCACGTCAGCTGGCCAGTTGTCCACGTCCGTGGTGGTCATGAGCTGGCCGCCCGCGGCCAGGCCGGTGATGAGTACGGGCTTCAGATTGGCACGCGCGGCGTACACGGCGGCGGTGTAGCCGGCCGGCCCGGAGCCGAGAATCAACAGGCGCGCATGCAGGGTGGGTTCGCTCATGGTGGCAAGGTGGAATCCGGTCTCTGGAGAAAGGTGAAAGGTCGAGCGCACCATTCTCGCAGGAGCCCGGCAGCGCTGTCGAACGGGGCTGGCGTGCGTGGCGGAGGCGCTGGCGCGGCGACTATAATCCGGCATGCTCCGTCTGTTGCCCTTCAGTGCCCCTTGATGCGCGCCCGCACTGTTGCGCACCCTGCGCCGCCGCTGCCACCGCGCCTGGCGGGTCTGATCCGCGAGGCACGCTGGCTCGCCCTCGCCGCGGCCGCGGCCTTCCTGGCCCTCATTCTGTTCACTTACCGGGCCGCCGACCCGGGGTGGTCTCACGCCGCCACGGATCCAACCATCGCCAATGCGGGCGGCGCGTTCGGGGCGTGGCTGTCGGACGTGCTGCTCTATCTGCTGGGGCTGTCGGCCTGGTGGCTGGTGGTGGGATGCCTCGCGGCCGTCTACTGGCTCTACCGGAGCATCGAGACCCCTGCGGGCACCGACCGCAGGCCCGCCCTCATCGCCGTGGCCGGGTTGCTGCTGTTGCTGGCGGCCTCCAGCGGACTGGAGTCCCAGCGGTTGCACTCCCTGCGCGGGATGGTGCAGCTGCCCTACCTGCCGGGCGGCATGCTGGGCGAGGTGTTTTCCGACGCGCTGTTCGCGGTGCTGGGTTTCACCGGTGGGACGCTCGCGCTGCTGGCGATGGCCGCCATCGGGCTTTCGTTGCTCACGGGCCTGTCATGGCTGAACCTTGCCGAGGGCATCGGTGCCGCCCTCGATTCCGCCTGGGGTTTCGTCAGGCAGCGCCTGGACGAGCGGCGCGACCGGCGCCTGGGGGCGCAAGCCCAGGAGGCGCGCGAGGAAAAGCTGGAACTCACGCGCGAGCGCTTCGATCCCGAGCTGCGCGAGCCCATCCGCATCGAACCGCCGCTGATGGAGATTCCAAGAAGCAAGCGCGCCGCCAGGGAGAAGCAGCGGCCGCTGTTCGAGGACCTGCCCGACTCCCCGCTGCCGCCGCTTGAACTGCTCGACGAGGCGCAGGGTGCCCAGGAGACCATCGCCCTGGAGACGCTCGAGTTCTCCTCACGGCTCATCGAGAAGAAGCTGCTGGACTTCGGCATCGAGGTGAAGGTGCTCGCGGCCTACCCCGGACCTGTCATCACGCGCTATGAGGTCGAGCCGGCCACGGGCGTAAAGGGCAGCCAGATCGTCAATCTGGTGAAGGATCTGGCGCGCGCACTGTCGGTGGTGAGCATTCGCGTGGTGGAGACCATACCGGGAAAGTCCTGCATGGGGCTGGAAATCCCCAACCCCAGACGCCAGGTGGTGCGGCTGTCCGAGATTCTTTCCTCGCAGGTGTACGCAGAGATGGCCTCGCCGCTCACCATTGCCATGGGCAAGGACATCGCGGGCAAACCGGTGTGTGCCGACCTGGCGCGCATGCCGCACCTGCTGGTGGCCGGCACCACCGGCTCGGGCAAGTCGGTGGCCATCAACGCCATGATCCTGTCGCTGCTCTACAAGGCCACTGCCAAGGAAGTGCGGCTGATCCTGGTGGACCCAAAGATGCTCGAGCTTTCGGTGTACGAGGGCATCGCGCACCTGCTCGCGCCGGTGGTCACGGACATGAAGCAGGCGGCCCACGCGCTCAACTGGTGCGTGGCCGAGATGGAGCGGCGCTACAAGCTCATGTCCAGCCAGGGGGTGCGCAACCTGTCGGGCTTCAACCAGAAAGTGCGCGACGCCGCCAAGGCCGGCTCCCCGGTCACCAACCCCTTCACCCTCACGCCCGAGTCCCCCGAGCCGCTGGAGGAGCTGCCCCTCATCGTGGTGGTCATCGACGAACTGGCCGACTTGATGATGGTGGTGGGCAAGAAAGCGGAAGAGCTGATCGCCCGCCTGGCGCAGAAGGCGCGCGCCGCCGGCATCCACCTTGTGCTGGCTACCCAGCGGCCCTCGGTGGACGTGATCACCGGCCTGATCAAGGCCAACATCCCCACCCGCGTGGCCTTCCAGGTGTCCTCGAAAATCGATTCGCGCACCATCCTTGACCAGCAGGGCGCCGAGGCGCTGCTGGGGCAGGGCGACATGCTGTACCTGCCCCCGGGCACGGGCCTGCCGCAGCGCGTGCACGGCGCCTATGTCGCCGATGACGAAGTGCACAAGGTGGTGGAGTACCTCAAGTCCCGCGCCGAGGCGCAGTACATCGAGGGCATCCTCGAAGGCGGCGAGGCCGACGAGGAAGGCGGCGCTGCGGGCGAGGAGGCCGGCGGCGGCGAGTCCGACCCACTCTACGACGAGGCGGTGGCCAGCATCATGAAGTCGCGCCGCGCCTCTATCTCGCTGGTGCAGCGGCACCTGCGCATCGGCTACAACCGCGCGGCGCGGCTGATCGAGCAGATGGAGCGCGCCGGGCTCGTGTCCAGCATGGCCACCAATGGCAACCGCGAGGTGCTCGTGCCTGGGAGGAACGAATGAGAGTCCTGGTTCTGGTGCTGCTGGCGCTGTCGGCGCTGCCCTCGCGGGCGGGAGGCGTGGAGCTGCTGCGGGCCTTCATCGCAGAGGTGAAGGGCATGCGGGCGGAGTTCACCCAGGTCACCGTGGACGGCAATGGCCGCGCCGTTCAGCAGGCCTCGGGCAGCTTCCAGTTCCAGCGGCCGGGCCGCTTCCGCTGGACCACGGTGCGTCCATACGAGCAACTGGTGGTGGGCGACGGGCGCAAGGTGTGGCTCTACGATCGCGAACTCGAGCAGGTGACCGTCAAGAACATGGGCGATGCGCTGGGCTCCAGTCCGGCGGCGCTGCTGGCGGGTAGCGGCGAGCTGGATCGCGCCTACCGCTTCTCGCCGCTGCCGCGCCGCGATGGCCTGGAATGGATCGAGGCCACGCCGACCGATCCCGACAGCAGTTTCGAGCGTATGCGCGTAGGCTTCAGGAAGGCCAATCCCGAAGTGATGGAACTGCTCGACCGCCTCGGCCAGACCACCACCATCCGCTTCACGAGGCTGGAGCGCAACCCGAAACTGCCCGCCGAGCTGTTCCGCTTTATCCCGCCGGCTGGTGCGGATGTGGTGGGCGATCCCTGAGGGGCCCCTGGCGGTGAGTGATCTCTTTGCGCCGCCCGCGGCCGCCGCGCCGCTGGCGGAGCAGTTGCGCCCCCAGCGTATCGATGATGTGGTGGGCCAGTCCCACCTGGTGGGGCCCGGCAAGCCCCTGCGGCTGGCGGTGGAGTCCGGCCAGCCCCATTCCATGATCCTCTGGGGCCCACCGGGCACTGGCAAACCCACGCTGGCACGGCTGCTCGCGCGCAGCTTCGATGCGGAGTTCATCGCCCTGTCGGCGGTTTTTTCCGGCGTGAAGGACATTCGGGCGGCGGTGGAGCAGGCCCAGGCCGCCCTGTCGCGCACCGGGCGGCGCACCATCCTGTTCGTGGATGAGGTGCACCGTTTCAACAAGGCGCAGCAGGACGCCTTCTTGCCCTATGTGGAGCAGGGTGTGGTCACCTTCATCGGCGCCACCACCGAGAACCCGTCCTTCGAGGTGAACTCGGCGCTGCTGTCGCGCGCTGCCGTCTACGTGCTCAACTCTCTCTCGCCCCAGGAACTTGCCACGTTGCTCGATCGGGCGAGAGGCACGGCGCTCGCCGGCCTTGCCTTCACCGACAACGCCCGCGCCATGGTGGTGGGCGCGGCCGATGGCGATGCCCGCCGTCTGCTCAACATTATCGAGGTGCTGGGCGCGGCCGCCACGGCCGCGCACCGCGACACGGTGGACGAGGCCTTTCTGGAGGCCACCCTGGCGCAGGACCTGCGCCGCTTCGACAAGGGCGGAGACGCCTTCTACGACCAGATCTCGGCGCTGCACAAGTCGGTGCGCGGCTCCGATCCGGACGCCGCGCTCTACTGGTGTTGCCGCATGCTGGACGGCGGCGCCGACCCCTTGTACCTGGGGCGGCGCGTCATCCGCATGGCGGTGGAGGACATCGGCCTCGCCGATCCGCGCGGCCTGCAACTGGCGCTGGATGCGTGCGAAACCTATGAGCGACTCGGCAGTCCCGAGGGAGAACTCGCCATCGCCACTGCGGTGCTGTATCTGGCGTGTGCGCCCAAGAGCAACGCGGCCTACGTTGCCTATAATTCGGCGCGTGCATTCGTGCGCGGCGAGGGTTCCGCGCCGGTGCCGGTGCACCTGCGTAACGCCCCCACGAAGCTCATGAAGGAGTTGGGCTTCGGCAAAGCCTACCGCTATGCCCACGACGAGCCCGAAGCCTATGCCGCCGGCGAGCACTACTTCCCCGACGGCGTGGCCGCGCAGCGTTTCTACCGGCCGGTGCCGCGCGGCCTGGAATCGAAAATCGCCGAAAAGCTGGAACACCTGCGCGAGCTTGACCGCCACTGGCGACGCGCCCACCCCGAGACGGGGCGGCGAGGCGGCGAGGGCGAGCGTGACTGACCCCCTATCCTGACCACCGAGTGCCCCAACGATGCTTGACATCAATCTGCTGCGCACCGACCCGGACGCCGCGGCGCGACGCCTCGCCGACCGTGGTTTCGCCCTCGATACCGCCCGATTCGCTGCCGTGGAAGCCGAGCGAAAGCGCATTCAGACCCGCACCCAGGAACTCCAGGCCACGCGCAACGCCGTGTCCAAGAGCATCGGGCAGGCCAAGGCCAAGGGTGAAGACACTGCGCCGCTGATGGCGCAGGTGGCCGGGCTGGGTGAAGAACTGGCCGCTGGCGAGAAAGCCCTTGTCGCGGTGCAGGAGCAGCTTGAAGCGCTGCTCTTGACGGTGCCCAACCTGCCCCACGCGAGTGTCCCCGCTGGCCGCGGTGCAGACGAGAACGTTGAGGTGCGCCGGGCAGGTGTGCCACGCAGTTTCGATTTCCCGGTGAAGGACCACGTGGACGTGGGCGAGGGCCTTGGCCTGCTCGACTTCGGCGCTGCAGCCCGCATCGCCGGCGCCCGCTTCGCTGTCATGATCGGCGCCCTGGCCCGGCTGCACCGGGCCATCGCCCAGTTCATGCTCGACGTGCACGCCGGCGAGCATGGCTACACCGAGGTGTACGCCCCCTACATGGTCAATGCCGCCAGCATGCGCGGCACGGGCCAACTGCCCAAGTTCGAGGAGGACCTGTTCGCGGTGCCTCGGGGTGATGAGAAGTTCTACCTCATCCCCACGGCGGAAGTGCCGGTCACCAATATCGTCCGCGACCAGATTCTGGAGGCCGACGCCTTACCCTTGAAGTTTGTCTGCCACTCGCCCTGCTTCCGCAGCGAGGCCGGGTCCTACGGCAAGGACACCCGGGGCATGATCCGGCAGCACCAGTTCGACAAGGTGGAACTGGTGCAGATCGTCAAGCCCGAGCAGTCCCACGAGGCGCTTGAACAACTAACCGCCCACGCCGAGGTCATCCTCCAGCGGCTCGACCTGCCCTACCGCACCATGCTGCTGTGTACCGGCGACATGGGCTTTTCCAGCGCCAAGACCTACGACCTGGAAGTATGGCTGCCCGGCCAGCAGGCCTACCGCGAAATCTCCTCGTGCTCCAACTTTGAAGCCTTCCAGGCCCGCCGCCTGCAAGCGCGGGTGCGGGGCGAAAAGGGCAAGCCGGAGCTGGTGCACACCCTGAACGGATCGGGACTGGCGGTGGGGCGCACGCTGGTGGCCATCCTGGAGAACTACCAGCAGGCCGACGGCAGCGTGGTGGTGCCCGTTGCCTTGCGGCCCTACATGGGCGGCCTGGAGACGATCGAGCGGGGCGGCCCGGCCGGGTGAAGGCGCCCGCGCAGCGCCCACTCGATCCTTGCGTACGGATGAGGAGGCCCGCGCGTACAGCTTGTCTCTCGCAGCTCCGGAGCCTGGCGTCCCCCATGGGGTGGCTGTTCCATAATCGTTGACGCAACCGCGTCCCGTACGCGGGGGCGACGGCGTGCACAGCCGGGCGCCTCGGACTGGAGGCAAAGGGACCTTCCCGCTTCTCGGAGGCGTCTCGGAGACGGCCGCAGTCACCTCACTGGCATGATGGCCGAATAGGCCGTTTCCCAATGTGCAACGCCGGCAATGCTTCCGGTAGCGTCGCCTGCCGCGTGCAGCGGGTGGCGCCGCAGTGATGCGGAGTCCGTTTGGGTACGGCGCACAGACAATCCCACGCCAGCCCCTGGACC
>DAIPHN010000049.1:0-18209 GCA_036771335.1 Burkholderiales bacterium | reverse complement strand
GTCCCTGTACGAGCAGAACCCTCGGCAGGCGGGTACGGCGACCGGTACCCAGACAGCGCGTGACTTCGGTGTGCGCAAGAGCATCGACAACACTCAGATGGGCCTGGTGTACGAACGCCAGGTGGGGCAGGACCTGTTCCGCGCCCTGGTGTATGCGGGTGACCGCCAAGTGCAGCAGTATCTCGGCCTGACCATCGGGGCTCAATCGGCACCGAGGAGCGGCGGGGGCGTGGTCGACCTCGACCGCCAGTTCCGCGGTCTGGATGTGCGCTATACCCACCGCAACCAGCTGGGCAGTGTTCCCCTCTCTGTGACCTTCGGAGTCAACGCTGACGAGCAGAACGAGCGGCGTAAGGGTTGGGAGAACTTCGTGGGAACTACGCTGGGGATCCAAGGCAGCTTGCGTCGCGATGAGGGCAACCGGGTCTACAACCTGGACCAGTACATCCAGGGTGAATTCTCCTTCACCGAAAGATTGCTGGTCTCCGCGGGTTTGCGTAACAGCCAGGTGAACTTCAAGTCGTCGGATTACTTCATCACCGCGGGCAATCCCGACGATTCGGGTGCCCTGAAATTCAGCGCGCTGACACCCGTGGCGGGCCTGCTTTATCGCATCTCGCCGCTGCTGCATGCCTATGCGAGCTACGGCAAGGGCTTCGAGACGCCCACCTTCGCGGAGCTGGCCTACCGCACCACCGACGTCAGCGGTGCGGGCATCAATACAGACCTCAAGCCCAACCGAACGGAAAACGTGGAGGCGGGCGTGAAGGCACTGGTTCTGGAAGACACGCGGTTGAACGTAGCACTGTTCCAGAGCCGCGGCGATAACGAGATCACTGTGCTCAGCAACACCGGCGGGCGCTCAGTGTTCCAGACCGCGGGGCCCACCACCCGCCGAGGCGTGGAACTGATGCTCGACTCGCGCTTCACTGGTGGCTTCTATGGGCTGGCCGCGGCCACGTATCTGGAGGCTACTTTCGACAGGGACTTCACCACCTGCGCGCAGACTCTTTGCCCAGGTTCAAACCCCCGGGTTCCCGTCGCGGCTGGCAACAAGATACCGGGTGTGCCAGCCTTCACCATCTATGGTGAGCTAGGCTGGCGCAATCCGGGCCGGGGATTGGCGATTGCGATGGAGGCACGGGGTGCTTCCAAGGTGTACGTAAACGACCGCAACAGCGAGTTCGCCACGTCCTATGAGCTGATGGCGGTGCGGGCAAGCTGGTCGCAGGAGTTCGGGCGCGTTCGCTTCACCGAATTCGTGCGCGTAGACAACGTGTTCGACCGGCGCTACGTGGGTTCGGTGATCGTCAACGAAACGAGCGGGCGGTTTTACGAACCGGGCGCGGGACGCTCCGTTTTCGCTGGTGTGAGCGCGGCCATCAGTTTTTGACGGCTGCGCGAGACGCCCCGCCCTCCATCCGATTGTCGGAAGGGCTCGCAAATACGCAGTGGCGAACACCCGGCTTAGGGGCGATGCGCACCTCGGCGCCCACTGCGATGGGCCGCGAAGCGAGGGCCAGGATGCGGCTGCCGTCGCTGAGGCAGAGCGTGTGCAGGATTTGCGAGCCGCGGAATGCGGCTCGCTCAACCCGTGCGTGACAGGGGCCGTCGTCCTGGAAAACAACGTCGTCAGGCCGCAGCAAGACCTCCACGGGGGCGCCGGGCGGTTCGCTGTTGGGCGCGTTGATAAGGCCCAGCACGGTCCTTACGCCATCCGGACTGACGTTGCCCGACAGCAGCGCACCTTCGCCCACGAAGCCCGCCACGAAGCGTGTGGCCGGTGCCTGGTACAGCGTCTGGGGCGTGTCCCACTGTTCGATGCGGCCAGCGTTCATCACGCCCACCACATCGGCCAGGGCGAATGCCTCGTGCTGATCATGGGTCACCATGAGCGAGGTGCTGCCTTCGCGCATCAGGATGGCGCGCACTTCGCCGGCCAGGTGTTCGCGCAACGTCTCGTCCAGCCCGGAAAAGGGTTCGTCGAGCAGTACCAGTTCAGGGCGTGGCGCCAGCGCGCGGGCCAGCGCGACCCGCTGCTGCTGGCCACCAGAGAGCTGGTGAGGGAACCGCGCATCCGAGCCTGTCATGTCCACCAACCCGAGCAGTTCCTTCACCCGCGCGGCGCGCTGCGCGGCGGGCAGATGCGCGACGCCGAACGCCACGTTTGAAGCAACGTCCAGGTGGGGAAAAAGCGCGAAGTCCTGGAACACCATTCCCATGTGACGATGCTCCGGGGGTACGGTTCGGCTGGCGGCGGAGAGCGTGATACCGCGCACCGAGATGCTGCCGGACTCGGGGGTTTCGAACCCCGCCACCAGCCGCAGCAGCGTGGTCTTGCCGCAGCCAGAGGGACCAAGCAAGCAAGCCAGTTCGCCGCGCTCGATACGCAGCGAAACGCCCCGCAACACAGGCTTGGACCCGTAGCGATGGCACAGCTCACGTACCTCAAGAAGTGCAGCATTCACGGCTCGCGATTATAAGCGGCGGGTGACTAGAATCGCGGGCATGAACGTCTCTGTCCCGACCGTGCCGATCACCGTGACCTCGCCAAGGCGTGTTGCGCCCCCGGCCGCCTTGGTGGTGGCCTGCGCCGTGGCTTTGCTGGTGGCGGTCCCGGTGACCGGGCTGATGGACAATCTAGGCGCGGCCGGTGCCGGGGAGTCGTGGCGTCACCTGGCTGGTACGGTGCTTGGCGGTTACGCCCTTCACAGCGTGCTGCTGTGCACGGGCGTGGCCGTTGGCACGCTCGTCGTGGGCGCGGGTTGCGCGTGGCTCACAGCGGCCTGCCGGTTTCCAGGCGCGGGCTGGGCATCGTGGATGCTGCTGCTTCCCATGGCCATGCCCGCCTACGTGGTGGCGTATGGCTACTGCGACCTGCTGCAATTCGCCGGCCCCGTGCAATCCTGGCTGCGGGAGACCTTCGGGTGGCGCGCGCGCGAGTATTGGTTTCCCGAGGTTCGCAGCCTCGGCGGGGCCATCGTGCTGTTCGTGCTGGCCCTCTACCCCTACGTCTATCTGCCGGCCCGCGCGGCGTTTTTGGAGCGGCCCTCGAGCCTCGCCGATGCGGCGCGGTTGGGCGGGGCGGGACCATGGCGCACGTTTCTTCGGATCGATCTGGCGCTGGCGTGGCCGGCGCTGGCTGGCGGGACGCTGCTGGCCGTGATGGAGACGCTGGCTGATTACGGCACGGTGGCGCAACTCGCCGTGGACACGTTCAGCGTAGGAATCTTCAAGGCCTGGCTCGGCCTGGGAGACCGTGTGGCTGCCAGCCAGCTGGCGCTGCTGTTGCTCTCGGCAGTGGTGCTGTTGATGCTGGCCGAGCAACGATTAAGGGGGGCGCGCCGCTTCTGTGGACGCGTCGGTCAGCTGCAGTGCGATCCGCCAAGGCTTGGACCGCTGGCAGGCGCGCTGGCGCTTGCCGTCTGTCTCATTCCGCCGTTACTGGGATTCGCACTGCCCGTTTTTCATCTGGTACGCCTGGCGGTGGACGAGGCGGTGATGGTCGACTCTGCGCGCGTGGCGGCCATGACTGCCACCAGCTTCGGCGTGGCGGCGGCAGCAGCGGGTTTGGTGACGCTGCTGGCCGTGTTGCTCAGCTATGCACGGCGCCTGTCGCCTGGCGCCCTGGTGTCCGCCCTGGTGCGCTTCTCCGGTCTCGGCTACGGAGTGCCGGGCGCCGTGCTTGCAATTGGCATCCTGGTGCCGCTCGCGCGGCTCGACAACTTCCTCGATGCCCTGCCGGAGCGTTGGCTGGGGCTTGACCTCGGGCTGCTCCTCACGGGCAGCGTGGCAGCGTTGCTGTACGCATACGGAGTGCGCTTCCTGGCGGTGGGCCTGAACACCATCGACGGCGGACTGGCGCGCATCACCCCCGCCATGGACGAGGCTGCGCGTGGCTTGGGGGCATCGGGATGGCAGCTGCTGCTTCGGGTGCACCTGCCAATGCTGCGGAGGCCGTTGCTGGTTGGGGCGCTGCTGGTTTTCGTGGACACCCTCAAGGAACTGCCGGCTACGCTGGCGCTGCGCCCCTTTGGCTTCGACACGTTCGCCACGCACGCCTACGCGCTGGCCAGGGACGAGCGGCTTGCCGAGGCGGCGGCACCCAGCCTGATGATCGTGGCCGTCGCGCTGCTGCCCGTGATCCTAACCAGCCGTGCGCTGCGCGCACGGGCCTGATGGACTCTAGCGCGGTCAGCGCCAGCCAGCGCGGTCGGCGATGCGTTGCGCTGCGGGCGTGCGCACGGCGATTTCCTGGATGGAGAGCGTGTCGGCCTTGAATCGCCCGAGCGACTCCAGTTCTGGGTTCTTCGCAACCGCCGTCTTCACCACTGGCCACTCGTTGTTGCCATTGGCGAAGTAGGCCTGCGCCTCGTCGCCCGCCAGGTATTCCAGGAAGCGAACGGCGGCCTCGCGATTGGGGGCGTTGCGCAACATCCCGCCGCCCGAGACATTCATGTGGGCGCCATACCCGGTCTGGTCGGGCCAGATGACGCGCACCTTTTCGGCCACGGCCCGGTCTTCCGGCTTCTTGGAGCGCATCAGGCGCACGAGGTAATAGCTGTTGGTGAGCGCCACGGCGCACTCGCCGGAGGCCACAGCACGAATCTGGTCGGTGTCGCCGCCACGCGGGGGGCGCGCCATGTTGGCAACGGTGGCGCGCGCCCAGGCCTCGGCCTTGGACTCGCCCTGGTGGGCGATCACCGCCGCAATCAGGGACAGCATGTAGGGGTGGCTGCCGGGCCGGGTGCAGACGCGGCCGCGGTTCTTCGCATCGGCCAAGTCGAGGTAATCCTTCACGTCTGCGACGGGCACCGCCGGGTCGGCCACCAGGATGCGTGCGCGGCTCGAAAAGGCGAACCAGGTGCTGTTCGGGCTGCGCAGCGCCGATGGAATACGCGCTTCCAGGAGTGCCGACTTTACCGGCGCGAACAGGCCCGCCTGGTCAGCGGCGTGCAGGCGCGAGGCGTCCACGATCAGCAGCACGTCGGCAGGGCTGTTGGCGCCCTCGTTGCGCAACCGCTCCAGCAGCGCTTCGTCGCCGGCTTCGATGCGGTTGACGCGAATGCCCGTGGCTTTTGTGAAGTTTGCGTAAAGCGCCTCGTCCGTATCGTAATGACGCGCGGAGTACAGGTTGAGCACCCTTTCCTGCTGGGCGGCGGCGGGAAGCGCCGCCAGCAGCACGGCGGCGAGGATGGCGAAGGGGGGGGTCATGGCGGCTCCGCGGGGCGCGATCAGGCGGCCGCCGGGCGGCCGCTATCGCGGGTGTTGAGGTAGAACAGCACGGCGATCAGCACCAGCAGAGCGGCTTGCAATCCCAGGCCCTGAAGGGTCGGATGGATGCCCAGCAAGGCGATGGTGGGTCCGTCCACGGGAGTGGCGGGTAGATGCCCGGCTTCCTGAAGCGCGGCCACGCCCTGTCCGGCAAACACCACCGCCATGAGCGCGAGCAGCACGGAACTCGCTGCGAAAAACGCGCCCAGCGGCAGGCGTGCACTGAATCGCATGATCAGCAGCGCGGCTGCCAACAGCGCCGCACAACCCGTGGCGAAGCCGGCCAGAACCGCGCCGCCCCCGCCCTGCTGCAGCAGGGCCTGGTAGAACAGCACGGTCTCGAACACCTCGCGGTAAACCGCCATGAAGGACACCAGCGCCAGGCCCCACAGCGTGCCCCTACCCAGCGCGCCGCTCATCTGCGACTTGATGAAGGCGCTCCAGCGTTGGCCGTGGGTCTTGGAATGCAGCCAGAAGCCCACGTACAGCAGCACTGCTGCCGCCAGGAGCGCTACCACGCCTTCGGTCACCTCGCGCTGGGCACCGCTCGCGGCGATCAGGCGTGAGGCAAGCCACCAGGTGAGGCCGCCCAGGGCAAGTGCGGCGATCCAGCCGCCGTGCAGCCACCTCACGCCCTCATGGCGGCCGGTGCGGCGAAGGAACGCCGCCATGGCTGCCAGCACCAGCACCGCCTCGAGACCCTCGCGGCCAATAATGATGAAGGCCGAAGCGAATTGTGCTCCGGGCGATGCCGTAGTGCCCTGCACACGGTCGCGTGTATTGCGCAGCAGTGCGGCGAGCGCGCCGTGGCGCGCTTCGATCTCAGCCACGGGCGCGTTGCGCTGGATGGCGGCGCGAAAGGCGAGCATGTCCGCCTCGATGCGCGGCCGCAACTGGCGGTCGGCCGCGTCCAGACGCGCCTCGGCCAGTTCCACGCCTTCCAGGTAGGCCGCCACGGCGCGCTCATGGGCGAGCTGGGCATTGCCGGCGCGGTAGGCCGCCAGGCTTTCGTCGAGGGCTGCGAGCGCCGTGTCCAGGGGCGTGGCGCCCGCCGGGGAGAGCGCCTCGGGGTGAGCGCGCAACCAGGCAAGCATCGACACTGCGGGTTCGCCACCACGGGCGCGAACTGATTCCGGCGTGGCCCCGGTCAGTTCAGGCAAACCCGGGAACAGGTCGCGCCCGTCGCCCGCCCGCCACGCGGCGCGTCCCGCTTCGCGCTGTACGTCGTCGAACAGCAGGCTGGCGGTGAAGAATGCCAGCGCCCACCGATCCGACTCTGGCAGGCCGCCGAAGGCAGCCATGGACGTGCCGGAGATACCCAGGGTGGTGGTGTTGAACAGCGCGAGCACGCTGCGACGATCCTGCCGTGCCGGATCGCGGAAGTTGACGGGCTTGGGCTCAAGACCGACTGCGGCGGGGCCGTCGCCGTTTCCCTGGGGGCCATGACAACTGGCGCAGGACTCAAGGTACAGGGCGCGTCCCCGGTCCAGATCAGGCGCTGCACGCGGCGCCACCGCGAATCCGTAGGCCTGCGCCAGGGCCTTTCCGAGGGCGCTGGCGGCGGCCGCCACGGCCGCGCCGTCAGCCTTGGCGCGAATGTCGAAGGCCAGCGAAGCCGCCTGGGCCGCGAGGGCCGGCTGGCTCGGATGGGCCGGCAGCTGCGCGACCAGGGTAGCCGCATTGCCGCTGAACTCAACCTGCTCGGCATACTCGCCCGCATCCAGAACCTTGCCATTGCGCACCACACCGGGATACTCCACCGCCACATAGTCGAGCAGATGCAGGATGGCCTGCCCCTGAGGCGTCGCGGCATGCGCGGCGAGGCTGGTTGCCAGCAGAACGGCGGCGATGAAAGGGAGGAACATGGTGGTCCGGTGGGAAGAAAGCAGGAAGATTCTAGCGGCGCGATCCCCCACAGGCCACGGGAAGCGCCGTAAGTTCGCGCAGCGGATCAGAAGTCATAGCGAAATCCCGCCTGGATTAGCCGCGGCATGCCCGGCACGATGCCGCGCGTGCGATCCACGATATAGGTCTTGTCGGCGATGTTCTTTACCGCGACGAACAGGGTTACGCGGTATTGCGTGAGCTTGTAGTTGATCGCCGCGTTGAAGACAGTGAACGCGTCGATGCGGCCGAACTGGCCCGATGCCCGGTTGCGGGCCTGGTCCGCACCCGAGCCAGGCACGCTGGTGTCGGTGGCGGCATCGCCTACATTGGCGAAGTCGGCGAACTGGCTTCCCACGTGCACTGCTTCCACGTTGGCGTCCAGCCCCGAGGGTGTCATGTAGCCCAGCGTCAGGGTGGCGGTTTGCCTGGGCGCGTATGGCAGGCGATTGCCCGACTGGGAATTCTGGATCACCTGGCCATTGCTCACTTGGCGAAAGGCCGACTGCTGGTCGGCTACCGGTAACCAGGTGAGCGCCAGCGTGCCATAGAGGCCGTTTGGTGCGCCGTAGCGCGCCGCGAGCTCCATGCCCTGGTACAGCGCTCTGCCCTCGGACAGCGGCACATTGCCGGCGACGCTGCCCACAGCCACCAGCCGCTCAAAGTCGTTGCGAAACACGGTGGCCTGAAGGCTGGTGTTGCGGATGGCGCTCGAACGCACGCCCAGTTCGTAGTTCCAGCTCAGCTCCGGGTTGACGTTCGTGGAGGTGGGGGTGTTGCCGCCCGTGGTGTTGATCTGGTCCTCCACCCGCGGCGGTGCGAAGCCGCGATGCACGCCCGCGAAGAAATTCGTGGCCGCATTGAGCGTGAAATTGGCTCCGAGACTGGGCAGCAGCTTGGCCGTGACAGCCTCGCCCGAGACGCTGTTGAGGCGGTTTTCGCGGCGGTTGTCCACGTACTCGTAGCGCAGGCCGGGGGAAAGGGTGAAGTCGCCGAACAACAGTTTGTTCTGGGCGAAGGCCGCGTAGGCCACGCTCTCGCGCAGGTTATCTTCCTGGGTGAAGCCGTCACGGGCCAGCGGCGTGGCGCCGGCGATCTGACGGCGAGACTGGGTCTCGGCGTGGATGCGAACGCCTGTCTGCAGTTCGTTGGCGACGCCGAAGGCCGAGTACAGGTACTGCAAGCGCGGCTCGATGCCCGTCTGGGTATAGCTGCGCAACCGGCCCTCGTTCTGGCGAGATGGATTGGTGCCAGCACACTGTGTGTTGGGGTCCACGGACAGGCCTGCGAGGCGATCATCGCGGAAGGCCGTGCCGCAGAGGGTGTCCAGGGTGCTGCTCGACTGGCGCCACCAGTCGCGCTCGAAGTAACTGCCGTAGAGATTGGTAACCAGCCGCGCTGCCTCGGAGAGCTGAATCTGGTGAGTGGCCGAGAGCGCGTAGCGGCGCGTGTCGAAGAAGTCGTTCGGGAACGGATTGTGGCGGGCGCCGAAGTTGTTCCACTCCGCGGTGGTGAGGCCTGTGTAGCCCACCTGGGAGTTTTCCTGGTAGGCGTTGGCGCGCAGGATCAGCGCCTGGCTCGGACCGGTCTCGATCAGCTTCTTGAGGTTGAGATCATCCACTTGCAGCCACGTGTTGTCGCGGTTGCCCCGGCCTTGTTTGCGGGTGTAGTCAAACAACCATCCCCCGCCTCCCAACCGGGCGTGGGCGTTGAGGTAGTCGCGGCTGCCGCCGGCAAGTGTCAGGGAACCCTGGAAAGTAGCTGGCGGGTCGGGTGTGATGTAATTGACCACGCCGCCGATGGTCTGGGGGCCGTAGAGCACCTGGCCGGCGCCCTTTAGCACTTCGATACGCTCGAAACGCTCGATGGGCGGGTGGAAATAGCTCGCGTTGTCGCCGTAGGGCGCATATGCGAGGGGAATTCCATCTTCGAGCAGGGTGACCTTCGTGGACCGGGTCGGGTTCAAGCCGCGGATGCCGATGTTGGGCCGCATGGAAAAGCCCTCCTCGTCCCGGGCATTTACGCCAGGGATCTTTCGCAGCGCCTCGCTGGTGGTGGAGACCCGTGAGGCCTCGAGGGTTTCCCGGTCCAGGATATAGCCCGCCCCTGGTATCCGGTCGAGATTCTCCGGTCTGCCGATCACGTCCACTCGCGGCACGACCAATGGACCGCCCTGTTGAGCAAAGCCGGTGCAGGCGAGGGTGGCCAGAAAAAAAGCAGCCAGAGAATGTGGCGTTAGCCTGAGTGGTGCGGCAGACATGGATGATCTCCCTGGGAACAGCGACCGCCCGTTTGCAGAAGCATGTACGACAGTCGCCTCGATGATTTCCCATATTAAAGAGAATCATTCGCATTCACAATGTATCTTCTCCGATTCGCCCCGTCCAGGTCTGCGCGTTGAGGCTCACGGCTGATCCTCTAAGTCATTGTTATATTGAATAACCATAGTGATGACGGCTTATGCTGAACGCAGCGCCAGCCCCATTCCTACTTGCCAACCTATGGTGCAGCGCACAGTATTGACAATCATTCTCATTAAGGAGTAGCGTTCCTCTACCGCTTCAAATCAACCCTGTTTTCTCCGTTCAGCTATGTACGTCTGTCTCTGCAACGCCGTAACCGAAGGTCAGATCCGCGAAGCGGTGGGTGAGGGCGCCCGGTCCATGCGGGCGCTGCGGCAGCGACTGGGCGTGGCCTCCTGCTGCGGCCGATGTGCCCCATACGCGAGGCAGGTGCTGGAGCAAAGCCAGGGCTGCCCGGCGGATTCCGCCGAAACCGCAGCCGCCTGAGCAGGTACCCGCAGAACTTTCTGGTTTTCATTCGCGTTCAGGGGCATCGGAAAGTCCTCTCCTGAACAGCCGCGCCAGCGCCTACAATCCAAACTGTTTTTTTCTAGAAGCGGAAATCCATGAAAGGCGACAAGAAAGTCATCGGCCACTTGAACCAGGTGCTGCTGAACGAGCTGACGGCCATCAACCAGTATTTTCTGCATTCGCGGATGTTTAAGAACTGGGGCTTGAAGAAGCTCGGCGATTACGAGTATCACGAGTCCATCGACGAGATGCAGCACGCTGACAAGATCATCGCGCGCATCCTGTTTCTCGAAGGCGTGCCAAACCTTCAGGACCTCGGCAAACTGCTCATCGGCGAGAATCTCGAAGAGTGCCTGAAATGCGACCTGCAACTTGAGATGAAAGCGCATCCCGACCTGAAAGCAGCCATTGCGCACTGCGAGTCGGTGGGTGACTACGTTTCTCGCGAACTGTTCGAGCACATTCTCGAAAGCGAGGAGGAACACATCGACTTCCTCGAAACGCAGCTCGACCTGATCAGCAAGATGGGCGTCCAGAACTACACACAAAGCGCCATTGGCGAGATCACTCCCTGAAAGGCAGCTGCGAACGCCGCGCAGCCTCCTTCGGGGTGCGGAGGCGCCGAGGTCTACTTCTGCTGTAGTCTTGTGCTATGCGCGCCGCCGCCTTTGTCTTTCTCCTGCTGGTTTGCGCCTGCACGGCACCACCCAAGGTTCCCGAACCGGTGCAGCAGGCGCCGGTCCAGGGTCCGGAGCGCCTGCCTGAATCCATCGTCATCGCCCCGCCGCGCATCGGACTTGCCCTCGGTGGGGGCGCGGCGCGCGGTTTCGCCCACGTGGGAGTGATCAAGGCCTTGGAGTCCCAGGGCCTCAAGCCGCAGTTCGTTGCCGGCACCAGCGCCGGCAGCCTGGTGGCAGCGCTCTATGCAGCCGGCAATTCCGGCTTTGACCTGCAACGCATTGCTCTTGATCTGGACGAAAAGGCCGTAAGTGATTGGACGCTGCCAAATCGCGGCTTCATCAAGGGTGAGTCGTTACAAAACTACGTAAACGCCAGACTTTCCAACCGCCCTATCGAAAAGCTGCCTCTCGCCCTAGGGATCGTGGCAACCGATCTCGTGAGTGGTGAGACAGTGGTGTTCCGCCGCGGTAACGCTGGCATGGCGGTGCGCGCCTCAAGCGCTGTACCAGGAGTGTTTCAGCCGGTGGCCATTGGCGGTAGGGACTTTGTCGATGGTGGGGTTACCAGCCCTGTGCCGGTGCGCGCAGTGCGGGAACTTGGGGCCGATTTCGTTATTGCCGTAGACATCGGCAAGCGCGGTGCGGACGTGACGCTCAAAGACACGGTGGATGTGCTGTTGCAGAGCATCACCGTGATGGGCCGTGTGATCGCTGCCCAGGAGGGGCAAGCGGCCGACGTGGTGATCTCACCGGATACCAGCCGTATCGCCACTGCCAGCTTCGATAGCCGCAACCTGGCGATCCTGGAGGGCGAGCAAGCGGCCATGGCAGCCCTGCCGCGTATTCGGGAGAAGCTCGCGGAACGCGACGCCCGGTTACGCAAGGCAGCAGAGGCTGCAGCAGTACGCTGAGTCGCCGGCTTACCTGGTCAGGTTTTTTTGGCGTTTGTCGAGCCACCAGCCCGATTGCACGGGCCATGCTGCGTAATCGGGATCCGCGGCCAGCGCCTCGCGCGCGTGAAGCGCCCAATTCGGATCGTTGAGGGCCTCGCGGCCTACGGCGACGAGATCGGCCTCACCAGCGCTCAACACGGATTCGGCCTGAACGCCATCTAGAATCAGTCCCACGGCCATCGTAGGTATTTCCGCTTCGCGCCGCACTCGCGCCGAGTAGGGCACCTGGAAGCCTGGAAAGCGCTTCACACGTGCGGCGGTGGCCGAACCGAGCAAGCCGCCCGAGGAGCAATCCATCACATCCACGCCTGTCGCTTTGAGGCGCCGGGCGAGGGAAACCGTGTCCTCGATGGTCCAGCCGCCGTCCACGCCGTCCACCGAGGAGACCCGGAAGAACAAGGGTTTCTCCGCCGGCCACGCAGCCCGCAGGTCTGCGGCCAGTTCAAGCGCAAGCCGAACGCGATTGTCGAAGCTGCCGCCGTAGGAGTCGGTGCGCGTGTTGGAGAGCGGCGACAGGAACTCATGCAGCAGGTAGCCGTGGGCGCCGTGCAGTTCGATTACGTCGAAGCCCGCTTCAAGGGCGCGCCGTGCCGCGTCCACGAAGCTGCGCCGCACCCCTGCAATGTCTTCCAAGCTCATCTCCCGCGGTACGAGCCAGCCCTGGTCCATGGCGATGGCGCTGGGGGCCACTACGGTCCATGCGTGCTCGCCGCGGGCCCGGTCGGATTCGTCCAACGGCCCGTTGCCATGCCAGGGACGCTGCATGGACGCCTTGCGCCCCGCATGGCCCAACTGCATGCCCGGCACGGTGCCCTGGGACTTGAGAAACCCGGTGATGCGCCGGAGAGGTTCCACATGCGCATCACTCCAGATACCAAGATCGCCGTGGGTGATGCGGCCGTCGCGTTGCACGGCCGTGGCCTCGGTAAACACCAAGCCGGCGCCTCCTAGCGCGAAGCGTGCCAGATGGGCGAAGTGCCAGTCGTTGGCCAAGCCCTCGGTGGCGGAGTACTGGCACATGGGCGAAATCACCATGCGGTTGGGCAATTCGATGCCGCGCAGGCGCAGGGGTTGCAACAGCAATGGGGTGCTCATCATGTCCTCTCATGTATGGGGATGTACGTGCATATGCCCGACCATGTGATAGCGCCGGTCCACATTCACGGGCACGAGATTGACGCGGCCGTGACGCACGCCGGGCTCGGCAATGAGCGCGTCGGCAAAGGTGCGCACGCCTTCCACTGGCCCGCGCAGCATCAGTGTTTCGAGGCAGGCCTCGTGGTCCAGATGCACGTGCATGGCCGATACCACCATGTCGTGGTGTTCGTGTTGAAGGGCCGTGAGACGCTCGGCCAAGTCGCGCGCGTGGTGGTCGTAGACGTAGGAAAGGTTGGCTACGCACCACTGGTCGGGGTGGCGCTGGTCGAGGCGTTCCTTGTCGAGCGCTTCGCGCACCAGGTCGCGCACGGCCTCGGAGCGGTTGCCGTACTGGCGGCGCTGCATCCAGCCGTCGAAGTCCTGGGCCAGTTCGTCGCTCAGGGAAATGGTGATGCGCTGCATGGCGGGTCCTCGGGTTGTGCGGCGTCCGGTGCGGGGCGCCGGTACCGCGAGACTGCGCGATGGTAACGGATCAAGTCGGTGGCGCCGTGCGCGCCGCTATTGATGTTCGTTGCCTGGGAGAACTATGTTACGTTCCTAAAAAAAGTATTAATGTTCCGAGTTGTGCCACGAGGCCTGGTTCGTCAGTGCCCCAGTCGCCCAGTCATCTCGTGCTGAACCAGGGGGCAACCATGCGGGTACTTCGCGCCGTTGGGCGGGTTTCGGCGGGTTTGGCGCTGTACGTCGCCGCCATGACCGGCGGCCTTGCCCATGAGATCAGCGCGCCAGTGGTAAAGGTGCAGGGCCACTACGAGGAGGGCGTGGGTAGCGCCAATGCAGCCTCCAGCGGTGCGGTTACCGCCAAGCGCATAGAGACCCGTCCGGTGCTGCGGGCGGGCGAGATACTGGAGTTCGTGCCCGGCGTGATCGTTACCCAGCACAGCGGCGACGGCAAGGCGAACCAGTACTTCCTGCGCGGCTTCAACCTCGACCATGGCACTGACCTGGCCATTAGCGTCGCCGGCATGCCGGTGAACATGCCGACCCACGGCCATGGCCAGGGCTATGCGGACCTGTCTTTCCTCATCCCCGAACTGGTTTCACGCATCGCGTACCGCAAGGGCCCCTACTTCGCCGAGCAGGGCGATTTCGCCTCGGCGGGGGCCATCGCCTTGCGCTATGCCGATTCGCTGCCCGCCAACACCGCCACGGTGACGCTGGGCAGCGGTGATTACCGGCGCGCGCTGCTCACCGGCAGTCCCGATGGGGGCAGCGGTCACCTGGTGTACGGGCTTGAAGTGCTGGGCAACGACGGTCCCTGGCAACACCCGGCCGACTACCGGAAGTTGAATGGCGTGCTGCGCCTCACCCAGGGCAGCCTCGCCGACGGCTGGGACGTGAATCTGATGGCCTACGACGGCAAGTGGAATGCCACCGACTAAATTCCGCGCCGCGCGGTGGAGGCGGGCTTGATCGACCGCTTCGGCCTCGTGGATCCCACCGATGGCGGCAAGTCCTCGCGCTATTCCCTGTCGGGTTCGCGTTACGCGGATTTCGGCTGGGGCCGTTTCGAGATGGATGCCTACGCCATTCGCTACAGCATGAATCTGTTTTCGAACTTCACCTATTTCCTTGATAACGCCACCCAGGGCGACCAGTTCGAGCAGCTCGACAAGCGCGGCGTATTCGGCATTCACCCGAGGTTGTCATTCGTGGGCACGGTGGCGGGTTTCGAGACGCTCACGCGGGTGGGATTGCAAGGCCGCTTCGACGACATCGACCGCGTGGGCCTGTACAGTACTTTTGAGCGCAGCCGCACCGGGACCACCCGGGAAGACGCGGTGAAGCAGGGCAGCCTGGGCTTCTACGCGGAGAACGCCACGCAGTGGCTGCCGTGGTTTCGCTCGGTGGTGGGGGCGCGCTTCGACCAGTATCGCTTCGACGTTCGCTCCAGCATCGCCGCCAATTCCGGCAAGCTTGAAGACCAGATCGTCTCGCCCAAGCTCAACCTGGTGTTTGGCCCGTGGTCTCGAACCGAGTTATTCGTGAACTGGGGGCAGGGCTTCCACAGCAATGACGCGCGAGGCACAGTCATTCGCGTCGACCCCAAGGATCCCCTGACAGCCGCCGTACCGGTCACGCCGTTGGTGAAGTCGCGCGGCCAGGAAGTAGGGGTGCGCACGGAGATCATTCCGGGCTTGCAGAGTTCCCTGGCCCTTTGGGAGCTCAAGCTCGATTCCGAACTGCTGTTCATCGGCGACGCCGGCACCACTGAGGCAAGCCGGCCATCCAGGCGCACCGGCCTGGAGTGGAATAACCATTACCTAACCGATACCGGTTGGCGCGTGGACTTGCAACTGGCCGCCACGCGCGCGCGCTTCACCGACAGCGATCCGGCCGGCGACCGCATTCCCGGGGCCATCGAGCGCGTGGCCTCCATGGGCCTCACCTACGATCCGGGTGGGCGCTGGTACGCGACCTTGCAGGAACGCTATTTCGGATCGCGCCCCATGGTGGAAGACAACTCCGAGCGCTCGCCCATGACAAGCCTTACGAACGCGCGGGTGGGCTATCGAATCGATCGCACCTGGCAGGTGCGCCTGGACGTGTTCAATCTCTTCAATCGCAAGAGCGACGACGTCACGTACTTCTACAACTCGTGCCTGCGCCCAGAACTTGCCGACCCGCGGTGCGCGCCGGGCGGGGGTGGTATTCCCGGGCAGCACTTCCACCCCGTGGAACCGCTCTCGGCCCGCCTTTCGGTAAGCGCCACGTTCTAGCTCCGCGCTGGCGCGACAACGGCATGCTTGCCGCTGCCAGATCGCAGTGGCCCCGCCGCCCCAGACGCTCGCGCCAGCCCCTTGTCCGGATCGCTTTGACGCCGGAGCTGCCCAGGTGCTGCGCACCACCCCAACAAAACTTCGCAGAAGGCTTAGCGTCCGGCAATGACGCGGCGCAGAGCCGCACCGATCCCTTCTTCGGCGGCGCTGTTGAACGCATCCATGCCGGCCGGATCGTCGCCCGGACGATGAGCCGCCTCGAAGCGCACCAGAATGTCGTAGAAGGTTCGCACGTTCTCGGTGAGCGCCAGCGCTTCGCCGCCGCGGGCGAAGCCGTGGCGAAGGGTCTCGTACACGTCGGGGCGCGACAGTAACGGCAGGCTGCGCTTGATGTCCACCCATGCGTCAGGGTCAAGGCCTTGCCGTTGGGCCAACTGCCGGGCATCTTCGAGGTGGCCCAGTCCCTGGTTGTAGGCGGCCAGTGCCATCCAGGTGCGATCCGGTTCGCCGATGCGAGGCTGCAGGGCATCGCGCAAGTCTCGCAGGTAGCGCGCCCCCGCGAAGATGCTGGCACGGGCATCGAGGCGATCATGCACCCCGAGCCGGTCGGCGGTGGCGCCGGTGAGCATCATCATGCCCCGCACCCCCGTGGGCGATGTGGCAAGGGGATTCCATTTCGATTCCTGGAAGCCCAACGCCGCCAGCAGGCGCCAGTCTATGCCAGTGAGTTCCTGGGCCTGCTTGAACAGCGTCCGGTAGGCGGGCAGCCGCGTGCGCATTGCCTCGAAGAGCCCGTCCAGATCCGCGCGGTCGAGGCGCTTCACATGACCGAAATAGCGGTCCATGAGCCGCTTCAGCGTGCCATCGCTGGCAACGCGATTCAGGAAGACGCGCGCCCTGTCCACCAGAACGGGATCGCCGTCCAGGGCAAAGGCCCAGGCGATCCGCTCGGTGTCGCCAAGAGCAAGCCCCTTCGTCAGGTTCGGATGGAAGTTGCGAGCCACATCCACGATGTGCGAATCGGCCACCGCGTAGTCTGCGCCGCCCTCGGCCACGCGAATCAGCAAGTCCTCGGGATTGGCGGTGCGCACTTCCGCAAAGCGCAGGTCCGGCAGGCGCTGCGCCAGTCCGTGGAGCGTTTCCGCCGCACTGGAATCGGCCACCACCTCGATGCGCCGCGACTGCAGGTCGCGCAGGGTCCTTGGGCGCGGCAGGGTGTCGTTGTGCACAAGTACCTGCTGCGCTTCCATGTAGGGAGTACCGAACAGGAAGCGCCGCGACCGCTCCGGCGTAACGCTCAGGCCCGCGGCCGCCATGTGCGCCTGGCCGCGTTCAAGCCGCGGCAGCACATCAGCGTAGGAACCCGCTTCCACGAAGCGCACCGGCATGCGCAGCTCGCGCGCGAACATCTCCACCAGGTCGTGCTCCAGCCCGGCGAAGTTTCCATCGGGGTCGATATAACGGGTGGTGGGGCTGTTGCGCGTTACCACCACCAGTTCCGCGGCGTTGCCGAAGGGCGGCACCGGCGGGTCGGTGTCCACGCCGCTCAAGGGCTCGGCGGCGGCGATGGCGAGCAGCAGGATTCCGGCGGTAAGGCGTCGCATGGCGGTCTGGCCAGTCTCGATCAGCGCCGCGGCCCGATGCTATGATTCGTACATGCAGGAGAGGTACCGAAGCGGTCATAACGGCGCTGACTCGAAATCAGATGGTCAGGGCGACCTGGCACGTGGGTTCGAATCCCACCCTCTCCGCCAAACAGTCCATCGCCGAGGCATTCGCCCAGTCGCGTCGAGGCGGTGCTTTGCGGACGAGACACTTCTGGCAGATGGCTTGTCTTGACTGCGGAATGCGGAGCAAGCGGGCCTCGGGCCACCCGAATGTCATTCGAAGGCCGGTTCCTACGCGGTGCAGTGATCGGCATGCCCAAGCGTTTCCTTGTTTGATGCTTCCATGGGGTATGCGGGTGCCCGCCCCAGTGGACAGTCGCGATTCCCATAGCAAGCATCGCGAAAATGTTTCTTGTTTGTCCGGATGCTGCATCCCGCTGCGGCGGGAATTGGATTGAAGTTGCAGCCCGGGGGCGAAAGTCAGCGTGGAGGGGACAAGCGCGCCGTCTTCTCAGGCGTAACGCCAGTTGCCAACGTATCTTCAAGCTGAAGGTTGAACAGGTGCCCACGCTTGTGATGGCGCTCGGTCCGGCAAACATTAACGAGGTGCAGCGCCTTGTGACCCGGTTTATTGCAAGTCTGCGGACAAAATGGTAAAGCCTCAGAAGCTTGCCGGGCAAACCCTCGAAGGACGAAGTGTCGGTTTTTTCCCACAGCCCGCTGTGGCACTGCACGGTCCTTTGATTCCCGCACACCTCGGGCGGTGGTGACGCGGCGGCGGCTATAATCGTCGGAAGAATAACGAGTTCCTCCGCCGTTTTTTTGCCCCCGATGCTCGAAGTCCAAGATCTCGCCTGCGTGCGCGGCGGGCGGCCGTTGTTCCGAGCGCTGTCCTTCGCGGTGCAGACGGGCGAACTGCTTTGGGTGGAGGGGCGAAATGGTGCGGGCAAGACCAGCCTGCTGCGGTTGGTCTGCGGCCTGGGCGAGCCGGATAGCGGTAAGGTGCTGTGGCGGGGGTGCCCCGGTAGGGGGGCCCCCGAGGGGGTGAGGCACGGCCGAAAGATAAAAGGTAATAAAAAAAACAAAAAGGACCACAACAACGGAATGGAAAATGAACTAC
>DAIPHN010000048.1:1239-18828 GCA_036771335.1 Burkholderiales bacterium | reverse complement strand
TCGAACTCGTCCACCCGCGTGCCCGGCGGCACCCATCCAGCCTCCACGTGGGCCAGGGCCACCTTGCGATAGTCGCGCCGGAAAAACGCGAGGAAATTGCGCGCAAGGTAGTTCTTGTCCACGTCGGTGAGCGTGCCCATGATGCCGAAATCCAGGGCGATGTAGCGCCCATCCGCGCCGACGAAGATGTTGCCGGGGTGCATGTCGGCGTGGAAGAAGCCGTCGCGGAACACCTGGGTGAAGAAGATCTCCACCCCCGTGCGCGATAGCCTGGCGATGTCGATGCCCTGTTCGCGCAGCGTCTGCACCTGGGAGATGGGCGTGCCATGCATGCGCTCCATTACCATGACCTCGGGCAGGCACCAGTCCCAGTACACCTCAGGTACACGCAGCAGCGGGGAGTCGCGGAAATTCCGGCGCAGCTGGCTGGCGCTGGCCGCCTCGCGCTGCAGGTCGAGCTCGTCCCGCAGGTGCTTGCGAAACTCCGCGATCACTTCCCGCGGCCGCAGCCGTCTGCCGTCCCTCCACACCGCCTCCACCAAGCTCGCCGCGGTTTCCAGCAGCGCGATGTCGCGCGCGATCACCGGCGCGAGGCCCGGACGCAGGATCTTCACCGCCGCCTCGCGGCCGTCAGGCAGCGCGGCGAAATGCACCTGAGCCACCGAGGCGCTCGCCACGGGTTCGCGGTCGAAGCGCGCGAACACTTCGCCCACGGGCTTGCCATAGGCGCGCTCCAGAGTGGCGATGGCCTGATCGGCCGGAAAAGGTGGCACGCGATCCTGCAGCTTCGCCAGTTCTTCGGCCAGGTCGGCGGGCAGGAGGTCGCGCCGGGTGGAGAGCACTTGCCCGAATTTCACGAAGATCGGGCCCAGCTCCTCCAGCGCCTGGCGCAGCCGCTCGCCCCGCGGACGATCGAGGCGCCGCCAGAAGAACAGCGCGCGGATCAGAGGCCGCATCCAGCGCACCCGCTCGTGACCGGTGGCGAACTCGTCGAGCCCGTAGCGCATCACCACGCTGAGGATGCGCGCGAGGCGCAGCAGCCGCAGCACGGCTTCAGGCCGGCTCGAAACGCGCGAGACGCGCCTCGATCCGCGCCACGTCATCGCGAAGCCGGTCCACCTCGGACATCCAGGCCTGCACTTCGGCCCGTGGCGGCATCAGGCGAGCCTCCTCGGTGACGAACTCCGCTCCCGCCGCGCCGAGTCGCCCAGCAGTCTCGCGTGGCAGGCGCGCCAGCGAGCGCAGGAGCGCGGCGCCCCGGTGCGCTGCCACGTCACCCACGAGCCGGGACAGATCCTCCTCGAAGTCCCAGCGTAGGTTGTGCGCCAAATGCCGCAGCGTGGCGCCGAAGGCAGCGTCGCCGTCGATGCGCGACAGCGCGCTCAGGGAATCGCCGCCGCCCAGGGCGCGCAGAGCAGCCGCAGGCGGCAACTCGACGCGCAGATCGGCTTCAGCCTTGGGCGGTGCGGGTGCCGCGCAGCCCCCGGGCGTGACCGCCAGGGCCACTTCCAGGGGCGGGAAGACGAGCAGCACCACCTGCCCGGCGTGGCCGCGCAGCGCCTCGCGCGCCCAGTCGGCCGGCGCCAGCAGGTGGTTGAGGGCCGCAGCGGCGGCTTCGGCCAGAGGAGCCGCCACGGATCAAGGGGCGTAGCCGCGGTGCACGGCCACCACGCCCGCCGAGAGGTTGTGCCAGTCCACCTGCTCGAAACCGGCGGTGCGCATCATCTCGGCCAGGGTCTGCTGGTCGGGGTGCATGCGGATGGATTCGGCAAGGTAACGGTAGGCGTCGGCGTCTCCCGCCACCCGCCGCCCGAGCGCTGGCAACACGCCGAAGGAGTAGGCGTCGTAGACTTTTTCCAGCGGCTTCCAGACCCGCGAGAACTCCAGTACCACCACCCGACCTGCGGGGCGCAGCACGCGCCGGAACTCCGCCAGCGCCTGTTCCTTGCGGGTCATGTTGCGCAAGCCGAAGGCCACGCAGACGCAGTCGAAATAGTGATCAGGGAAGGGCAGTCGTTGGGCGTCGCACTGCACAGCCGGCATGAGCAGCCCTTCGTCGGCGAGGCGATCGCGCCCGACCTCCAGCATGGCGCCGTTGATGTCGGTGAGCCACACCTCCCCGGCAGCGCCCACCCTGGCAGCGAACAGCCGTGACATATCGCCGGTGCCGCCGGCCACATCGAGGATGCGCTCACCTGGCCGCGGCAGGGCCACGTCCACGGCGAAGCGCTTCCAGAGGCGGTGCAGCCCGGCGGACATGAAATCGTTCATCAGGTCGTAGCGCGCGGCCACGGCCGCGAACACGCCGGCCACGCGACGCGCCTTGTCCTGCTCGGCCACCGTTTCGAAGCCGAAGTGGGTAGTTGCATCGCCGGGCGGGGCGCCTTCGGCGGTGCCTCGGGATACCTCGATACCGCTCGCTTCGCTGTCACTCATCGGTGGGAGGCGGGCGCGGGCCCGTAGCCGCTCGCGGCACGAAATTGATGGGGCGCACCTGCACCTTGGGCGGCGCAGGGTCGCGCGAGGCGCCGGCCTGCTCCAGTCGCGAGAGGTAGGCGCGCCAGAGCCACTCCTGGTTGCGGCCCAGTTCGTGGAGGTATTCCCAGGAATACAGGCCGGTGTCATGACCGTCGCTGAACACCAGCTTCACGGCGTAGGCGCCCACGGCCTCGATGGCGCGGATGTTCACATCGCGTTTTCCCGCCTGCAGCACCTCCTGACCGGGTCCGTGTCCGCGAACCTCGGCCGAGGGCGAGTACACGCGCAGGAACTCGCACGGCAACCGAAAGCGCTTGCCGTCGTCAAAAGCGATCTCCAGGACCCGAGACTGCTGGTGCAGCACGATGTCGGTAGGGCGCGCAGCGTTGATGTCGGAACGGCTCACGGGATGTATACAGGCGTCCGGGAGGACGCGCGAGAGGACGATTACCGGCGCGAAGGGAAAAACGCAAACCGATGATAACCCGAGCAAACCTCGCCCCGCCTGTCACCACTCTGTAATATGCCCTTAATAGCATGGTCAATTCTCAGGAAGCATGGAGCATCCCATGGCGGCGACCATCCTTGTGGTGGAAGACGAGCCGGCGATCCAGGAACTGATTTCCTACAATCTCGAGCAGGCGGGTCATCGCGCCTTGCAGGCGGATAACGCCGAAAAGGCCTTCGACCTGGTCCAGAACGCACTTCCCGACCTGATTCTCCTGGACTGGATGCTTCCGGGCATCTCGGGTGTGGAATTCGCGCGCCGTCTGCGGGCTGACAAGCGCACCCGCACCATCCCCATCATCATGCTCACCGCTCGCTCCGAGGAACAGGACAAGCTCACCGGCCTGGAGACCGGCGCCGACGATTACGTCACAAAGCCCTTTTCTCCGCGCGAACTGAACGCCCGCGTCAAGGCTGTGCTCAGGCGCCGCGCGCCGCAGATCACCGACGATTTGATCCAGGTGGGTGGGCTTCGGCTCGACCCCGTGAGCCATCGCGTCACCGGCAACGACGCCGCCGTGGAGCTTGGTCCCACCGAATTCCGGTTGTTGCACTTCCTCATGGCCCACCCCGAGCGGGTGCACTCGCGCGCTCAGCTCCTCGACAAGGTGTGGGGCGACCACGTATTCCTGGAGGAGCGAACCGTGGACGTGCACATCCGCCGTTTGCGCAAGGCGCTGGAGCCTTCAGGCCTCGATACCCTCATCCAGCCGGTGCGCGGCACGGGATACCGGCTGTCGGCGAGCTAAACGGCGGGGCGCGGCGCGGGATGCGCCAGCCGGGCTTCTGGAATAATCGTTGACCGTCGACCCTTGCAACGGAGCGAGGACAGCTGTGAACCAGCACTGGCGCGCTGCTCTGCTAGCCCCCGCCCTGGCTGCTGCGGGCGGTGCCTTGCTGTGGCCGATGGCCGGCCCCGCCTGGGCGGCTGTCGCCGTGGCCCTGCTGCTCGCCGCATGGGTGACTCATCACCGCGCCAACCTGCAGCAGCTCGAGCAGTGGTTGCGAGACCCGCGCGCCGAGGCGCTGCCCACGGGCTCGGGGCGTTGGGAGAGGGTATTCTCTTATGTGTCCCGGCTGATGCGGCGCCAGTCCCAAACCGAGGGGCGCCTGCTGGAGCGCATCCAGCGCTTCGAGGCCGCCGGTGCCGCCATGCCGGAAACGGTGGTGGTACTCGATGAGGACAACCGCATCCAGTGGCTCAACCCCAAGGCCGCCCAGCACCTGGGCCTGGACCCGTCCCGCGACCTGGGCCAGCAGGTGGGCTACCTGATTCGGCAACCCAGCTTCGTGGAATATCTTCAGCGGGGCGACTTCTCCCAGCCGCTTCTGCTGCGGCTCACCCCGCCGGGGCTCGACGAAGTGTCGCTGTCGGTGCAATTCGTTCCTTACGGGGAGCACGAGAAACTCATGCTGGGCCGCGACGTCACGCGCTGGGAAAAACTCGAGACCACGCGCCGCGACTTCGTGGCCAACGTGTCCCACGAACTGCGCACGCCGCTCACGGTGCTCAACGGCTTCCTGGAAACGTTGCTGGACCAGCGTGAACCCGACCCGCGCATGGCGCGCCGTTCCCTGGAGCTCATGAGCCAGCAGACCACGCGCATGACCCGGCTGGTGGAGGACCTGCTGACACTGTCACGGCTGGAGAACACCCACCACCCCTCTAAGGACGAGCCCGTGGACGTACCCGAGCTGTGCGGGCACCTGCTGCAGGAAGCACTGGCGCTGTCGGGCGGCCGCCATGACGTACGGCTGCGCTGCGAGCTGCGCGGCGGGCTGCGCGGCAGCACGGAGGAGCTTCGCAGCGCCTTCGGCAACCTGGTGACCAACGCCATCCGCTACACGCCGCCTGGCGGACTGGTGGAGCTGCGCTGGTGCGAGCGCGGCGAGCAGGCGGTGTTCGCGGTGAGCGACACCGGCATCGGCATCGAACCCCAGCACATCGAGCGGCTCACGGAACGCTTCTACCGCGTGGACCGCAGCCGCTCGCGCGAGACCGGCGGCACGGGGCTGGGGCTGGCCATCGTCAAGCACGTGCTGCAGCGGCATCAGGCGCATCTTGAAGTGCGCAGCGAGTCCGGCAAGGGCAGCACTTTTTCGGCGGTGTTCCCGGCCGAGCGCATCCAGCCCCTGGCACACGCGGCGCCGCTGGCCGCTGTCAGCTGAGGCAGGCGGCCTCGTAGCGGGGCCGGTCGCGGTTTACCCACCGCACCACGACAAGCATCACGGGCACCTCCACCAGCACCCCCACCACCGTGGCGAGGGCGGCGCCGGAGTGCATGCCGAACAGACTGATGGCGGCGGCCACGGCCAGCTCGAAGAAATTGCTCGCCCCGATCAGCGCCGAGGGAGCAGCCACGCAGTGCGCCACCCGCAGCCGGCCGTTGAGCCAGTAGGCCAGTCCGGCATTGAAGAACACCTGCAGGACAATGGGCACCGCCAGCATCAGGATCACCAGGGGCTGGCGCAGGATCTGCCCGCCCTGGAAGGCGAACAGCAGCACCAGGGTGGCGAGCAGCGCGGCAATGGAATAGGGCTGGATGCGCCGCAGCGTCGAGTCGAGCGCCCGCGGCCCCCGGGCCAGCAGCCAGCGGCGCCAGGCCTGGGCCATGGCCACGGGCACGACGATGTAGAGCATCACCGACACCAGCAGCGTCTGCCAGGGCACTGTGATGGAGGCCAGCCCCAGCAGCAGGCCCACGATGGGCGCGAAGGCCGCGATCATGATCAGGTCGTTGAGGGCCACCTGGGACAGCGTGAACAGCGGATCGCCGCGGGTGAGCTGGCTCCACACGAACACCATGGCCGTGCAGGGCGCCGCCGCCAGCAGCACCAGCCCGGCGAAGTAGCTGTCCACTTGCTGAGCCGGCAGCCAGGGTGCGAACACGTGCCGCAGGAAGACCCAGCCCAGCAGCGCCATGGAAAACGGCTTCACCGCCCAGTTCACGAACAGCGTGACGCCGATGCCGCGCCAGTGGCGCCTCACCTGGCCAACGGCGCCGAAGTCGATGCGCAGCAGCATCGGGATGATCATCACCCAGATCAGCAGGCCGACGGGCAGGTTGACCTTGGCCACCTCCAGAGCGCCGAGCGTGCGCGCGAGCGCGGGCGCTGCTTCGCCCAGGGCAATGCCGGCGGCGATGCACAGCAGCACCCACACGGTGAGCCAGCGCTCGAAGAAACCCATGGCCGGCGCGGCAGCCACGGCGCCGGCCGCCGGCACACTGTTCATGGGGTCGGTTCGGCGCTATCCGGCGTGCAGCAGGCCGCCGCCACCGCCGGTATCACCGGCGCCTTGACCGAGCGCGTAATGCGCACGGGCTGGACGGCCGGTGCGCAGCACGAGGGCGCCAGCGAGGCGGCGGGTGCCGGCGCTGCCTCCCGGCGCGCCTCGCCGTAGGTGGAAATGGCGTCCAGCGTGTGGAAGGTCTCCCAGGCGATACCCTGGGGATCCGTGACCCAGTACTTGTCGGAGCGGGCATAGCAGCACGACACGGCGTGCTGGTCGATGGCCGCGATCTGCGCGCCATCCGCCTGGGCGCGCAGCGCCGCGAGTTCTTCCTCGGAGTCCACCTGAATGCCCAGGTGATCGAGGCCAGACGGCGCGCCACGCGAGGAGAGGGCGAAGTTCACCCGGGGATCGTCCAGCATCCACTTGGCGTAGTCGGGATGCTGCACGGTGGGGGCGCAGCCGAACACAGTGGAATAGAAACGGATGTTGGCGGCGAGATCATCCACCGACACGTGTACGTGGAAGCGCTTCATGGTGTTTGTTCCTCGGGCGCGCAGGAGATGCCACCCTGGCCGGGGCCGCACGCATTGCCCCCGCAGCAGTTTTCGGTGAGAAACGCCACCAGGGCGTTCATGGCGTCGTAGTCGGCCGCGTAGATGACGAAGCGGCCCTGGGGCCGCCCCTGCACCAGACCGGCGGCGGCCAGGGCGGACAGATGAAAGGAGAGATTCGCCGGGCTCACTCCAAGGCGGTCGGAGAGCTCTCCGGCCGCCAGCCCGCCCGGCCCGGCCTGCACCAGGGCCCGGAAAGCGGCAAGGCGGGTGTCCTGGGCAAGGGCACCCAGGCTCGCCACCGCCGTCGCCGCGGACAGGCGCCGCGCGGCACCCTTGCGCAGGGTTTTCACGCCACGCCCCGCCCGATGTTGTCCAGCCGGCCCTGCAGGGTCAGCCGGTCGAGCGCGGGGATGGGCAGGCTGGTAAAGATCCGAATGCGGCTGGACAACTGCGTCCACGCAGTCAGGAAGGCGCGGCGGCGCGCTGACTCATCGCCCTCCACGGCCGCCGGATCCGGCACGCCCCAGTGGGCCGTGATGGGCTGTCCAGGCCAGACCGGGCACACCTCGGCGGCGGCGTGATCGCAGACCGTGAACACGAAATCCAGGGCCGGCGCCCCTGCCGCGGCGAACTCGTCCCAGCTCTTGGAGCGCAACCCCGCCGTGGCGATGCGCTGGCGATCGAGCAACTCGAGGGCCAGGGGATGCACCGCGCCCTTCGGGTGGCTGCCGGCGCTGAAGGCGCGGAAGCGTTCGCCGCCCGCGGCGTTGAGAAACGCCTCGGCCAGGACGCTGCGGGCACTGTTGCCGGTGCACAGGAAAAGCACGTGATAGGGACGGTCCATGGAAGCCACGCTACGGTTCTATATTTATACAAATATTGAAACGTTAGGCGCCCCGCGTCAAGCCCGCGAAGCGGGTTGTCAACCGGGGCCGAGGGCGCGCACCAACTGCTCGCGCAGGGCGTGGCGCGCTGTGCCTGGCAAGGGGCGGGGCGAATCACGCAGCCGCGCGCCCCACACCGTATTGGGGAAGTGGGGATCGTCGCCCCAGCGGGCAATCACGTGCCAGTGCAGGTGCGGCACCACGTTGCCAAAGCTCGCCAGATTGATCTTGTCGGGGCGCAGGGTGTGGCGCAGCGCGGGCTCGGCGGCCCACACAGCCGCCATGAGCTCAGCGCGCTGCGCCTCGGGCAGATCGGTCATCTCGCGTACATGGGGGTTACAAACCACGCGCAGGAACGCGGGATGGTCGGCCTCGATCGCGAGGATCACCCGCAGGCGTTCGCCGCGCCACAGCACCTCGCCGCCATCACCCTCGCACAGCGGGCAGGCGGCAGCCGTACTCATGTTGCCTCCGCGCGCGCCTGCCCGTTCAGGCACGGGGGGGCCGACACAGGGTGTCTCACAGCAGCACGCGTTCGATACCGCCACGGTTGGCGGACTGCACGTACTGGTCAAGCCAGGCTTCGCCCAGCACGTGGCGGGCGATCTCCACCACGATGTAGTCGGCCTGGGTGATGGCGTCGGCGTCGTAGCGCGACAGGCCCTGCAGGCAGGATGGGCAGGAAGTGAGCACCTTCACCTCGCCCTGGAATCCGTCGGTGCGCAGCCGCTCGGCGCCCTTGCGCATCTCCTCTTCCTTGCGGAAGCGTACCTGGGTGGAGACGTCCGGGCGCGTCATGGCGAGAGTGCCCGACTCGCCGCAGCAGCGCTCGTTCTGCTTCACCGCCTGCCCCATGAGCTGATTCACCACCTTGAGCGGCTGGTGGGTCTTCATGGGCGAGTGACAGGGATCGTGATACATGTATCTCACGCCTTCCACACCCTCCAGCTTGACGCCCTTCTCCATGAGGTATTCGTGGATATCCAGCAGGCGGCAGCCGGGGAAGATCTTCTCGAATTCGTAGCCGGTGAGCTGATCCATGCACGTGCCGCAGGACACGATCACCGTCTTGATGTCGAGGTAGTTGAGAGTGTTGGCCACGCGGTGGAACAGCACCCGGTTCTCGGTGGAAATGGCCTGGCCCTTCTCGGCCTCGCCAGCGGCGCGCTGCGGGTAGCCGCAGCAGAGGTAGCCCGGCGGCAGGACGGTGGTGGCGCCCACGTGCCAGAGCATGGCCTGGGTGGCGAGCCCCACCTGGCTGAAGAGCCGCTCCGAGCCGCAGCCAGGGAAGTAGAACACCGCCTCGGAATCCTCCGCCACCCGCTGCGGATCACGGATCACGGGGACGATGTGCTTGTCCTCCACGTCGAGCATGGCGCGGGCGGTACGGCGCGGCACGCTCTTGGGCATGGGCTTGTTGACGAAGTGGATCACCTGGGCCTTGAGCGGCGCGCGGCCCAGGGTGGCGGGAGGCTGTTTCACCTGGGGCTGCACCAGGCCAAAGCGCCGGGCCACGCCGTGCGCCAGGCGCTGCGCCTTGTAGCCCCACTCGATCATCACGGTGCGCGCGAGCTTGATGGTGGCGGGGTCGGAGGCGTTCAGGAAAAACATGGACGCCGCCGTGCCGGCGTTGAATTTCTTCCGGCCCTGCTTGCGCAGGAAGTTGCGCATGGCCATGGACACCTCGCCGAAGTCGATATCCACTGGGCAGGGGTTGGCGCACTTGTGGCAAACCGTGCAGTGGTCGGCCACGTCAGAGAACTCGTCGAAGTGGGCGAGCGACACGCCGCGCCGGGTCTGCTCCTCGTAGAGGAAGGCCTCGATCAGCAGCGAGGTGGCGAGGATCTTGTTGCGCGGCGAGTAGAGCAGGTTGGCGCGCGGCACGTGGGTGGCGCACACCGGCTTGCACTTGCCGCAGCGCAGGCAGTCCTTGATGGAATCGGAGATCTCGCCGATCTGGCTCTGCTCCAGGATCAGGCTTTCGAGCTCCAGCAGCGCGAAGGACGGCGTGTAGGCGCGCTCCAGGTTGCCGCCGGACAGCAGCTTGCCGGCGTTGAAGCGCCCCTCGGGGTCCACCTCGGCCTTGTAGCGGCGGAAGGCTTCGATCTCACCCTCTTCCAGGTAGTCGAGCTTGGTGATGCCGATGCCGTGCTCGCCGGAGATCACCCCGCCCAGGGAACGGGCCAGCGCCATGATGCGGCTCACCGCCGCGTTGGCCTCCCGCAGCATGGCGTAGTCATCGGAGTTCACGGGGATGTTGGTGTGCACGTTGCCGTCGCCAGCGTGCATGTGCAGGGCCACGAACACGCGGCTCTTGAGCACGCGGCGGTGGATGGCGTCCACCTCGTGGCGGATGGCGTCGAAGGGCCGCCCGTCGAAAAGCTGCATGAGCGGCTCGCGCACCTCCGACTTCCAGGAAACCCGCAAGGCGTATTCCTGCATGGCCGAGAACACGCTGCGTCCGGAGAGGCGGGGCACGGCGCCCGGATGCTCGCGCGCCGCGAGCCACTGGTCGAATCGCTCCACGGGTTCGTCCAGATGCTCGAGCAGCCATTGCCAGCGCGCCCTGGCGCCGGCAAGCAGCTCGCGGGCCGCCTCGGGGCGCCCGGCGAGAATCTCCTCGGAGGGCAGCGACTCGCCCGGCGCCACCGCGCGCAGTTCCCCCGCGAAGAACATCTCCAGCTCCGAGAGCAGCCGGATCTTGTTCTTGAGCGACAGCTCGATGTTGAGCCGCTCGATGCCATCGGAGTAGTCGCCCAGCCGGGGCAGCGGGATCACCACGTCCTCGTTGATCTTGAAGGCGTTGGTGTGGCGCGCGATGGCGGCCGTGCGGGCGCGGTCGAGCCAGAACTTGCGACGCGTCTCGGGCGACACGGCCACGAAACCCTCCGCGCCGCGGGCGTTGGCGATGCGCACCACCTGCGAAGCCGCCTCGCCGCAGGCGCTGGCGTCGTCGGAGGCGATGTCGGCCAGCAGCACCATCTTCGGGCGTACGCCGCGTTTGGCCTTGGTGGCGTAGCCCACTGCCTTCACGTAGCGCTCGTCCAGGTGCTCCAGGCCGGCCAGCACCACTCCCCCGCGGCCTTCCATGTAGCGCTTGATCTCCACGATGGAGGGCACAGCCTCGCGAACCTGGCCGAAAAACTCCAGACACACGGTGCGAACGTGCGCCGGCATGCGATGCAGGATGAAGGTGGCGCTGGTGATGAGACCGTCGCAGCCCTCCTTCTGCACCCCAGGCAGGCCGGACAGGAACTTGTCGGTGACGTCCTTTCCCAGGCCCTGCTTGCGGAAGCTTGCGCCCGGGATTTCCAGCAGGCGAGCCTCGCCGAAGGGCGTGCGGCCGTCGCCGCGAAACTTCTGGATGGAGAAGCGCGCCACGGGTGCGTCGTGAATCCTGCCCAGGTTGTGATCGAGGCGCGTGACCTCCAGGAAGTGGCCGGTGGGGTCCACCATGCGCCACGAGGCCAGATTGTCCAGCGCCGTGCCCCACAGCACCGCCTTTTTGCCGCCCGCGTTCATGGCCACGTTGCCGCCGATGCAGGAAGCGTCCGCTGAGGTGGGGTCCACGGCGAACACCAGCCCCGCGCCCTCGGCGGCGTCCATCACGCGGCGGGTGACCACACCCGCGCCGCAGCAGACCACCGGCACGAGATCGGCCACGCCGGGAAGGCTGGCCCGCTGCACCGCGCCCAGGGAGTCGAGCTTCTCGGTGTTGATCACCGCTGACAGGGGGGTAAGCGGACAAGCGCCGCCCGTGTAGCCGGTGCCGCCCCCGCGCGGCACGATGGTGAGGCCCAGGTCGATGCAGGCGCGCACCAGGGGCGCGGTCTCCTCTTCCGTGTCGGGATAGAGCACCACGAAAGGGTACTCCACGCGCCAGTCGGTGGCGTCCGTGACGTGCGACACCCGCGCCAGGCCGTCGAAGGCCACGTTGTCGCGGCGGGTGATGCGCGCGAAACGGCGCACGGCCTTGCGGCGCAGCGCCGCGGTGCGCTCGAAGCCGGCCTCGAAGTCATGCACGGCCGCGCGGGTGGCCCGGATCAATGCGTCCACCCGCTGGTCGTCGCCGGCGCTGCGCTTCTCGATCTCGCGGATGCGGTGCCGCAGTGCCTCCACCAGCGCCTCGCGGCGGCGGCGGTTGGCCAGCAGGTCGTCCTCCAGGTAGGGGTTGCGGCTCACCACCCAGATGTCGCCCAGCACCTCGTAGAGCATGCGCGCCGATCGCCCGGTGCGGCGCTCGTCGCGCAGCGCTTCCACCAGCGACCAGCAGTGCGCCCCCAGCAGCCGGACTACGATTTCGCGGTCGGAGAAGGACGTGTAGTTGTAGGGAATCTCCCGCAACCTGGAGGTGGTCGCAGGGGCAATGTCGAGCAGGTTCATGGCGCGCGCCGGAGAGGAATGAGAAAGATTCTATCGGCCTTTCGAAATTGGCAACCCGAGGGCGGGTGCCAGCAGCGGCGGCGACGTCAGGCCAGGCTCGCAATCACCAGGTAGCGGCCCAGTTTGCCCGCGGCGATGCAGGCCAGCGATCCGAACCAGTGCAGCCGCAACCATCCGGCGGCCACGCACAACCCGTCGCCCACCACTGGCACCCACGAGAGCAGCAGGGCGAACACCCCGCCGCGCTGGACCCACTCCAGCCCGCGGGGCGGGATCTTCGCCGCCACCAGCCGGCCGATCAGCCAGGAGCTCATGCCGCCCAGAGTGTTGCCAGCCGTGGCCACGGCGATGGCGGGCCAGAACAGCGCTGCGTCCTGGCGCACCAAGACCCAAAGCACCACCTCCGAGCCGCCCGGCAACAGCGTGGCCGACAAGAAGGCCGACAAGAACAAGCCGCCAAGAGACAACAGCGGATCCACGCCACGTCACCTCGACAAGACCGGTTTGACGCGAACGCGTACCCCGATCATGGCGCCGATGTCCGGAGCGGAATGCAAGCCCGACTGAGCCCGCCAGGGGCAGCGAAAAAAAAAGAGCAGCCGGAGAGGCTGCTCGAAGTTCGCGTTTGCCAGGGAGAAACGCAACCGTCTACTGCAATATCGAGGCCCGATGAAGTTGGGATGACGATACTGACGGTCGCATCGAACTTTAAACAGGCGGATGCATAACTCAAAATCATTTATCATCGTCCATAAAATAGGCTTTTATCTATATATAACTTCCAGGTCAGGTGGCTCCCCATGCACGTCACGCTTCGCCAGCTAAGAGTCTTCGAGACCGTTGCCCGCCTCGGCAGTTTCACCCGGGCCGCGGAAGAACTGTTCCTGTCCCAGCCCACCGTATCCATGCAGGTGAAACAGTTGTCCGACGCTGTGGGGCAGCCTCTGTTCGAGCATACGGGCCGGCGCATCTTCCTCACGGAGGTCGGCGAGGAACTGTTCCGGACTTGCCGGGAAATGTTCGACACCTGGAATCGCTTCGAAATGACGGCTGCGGACATGAAGGGCCTCAAGAAGGGCCGGCTAAGGCTCGCCTGCGTGACCACCGCCAAGTATTTCATTCCGCGGCTGCTGGGCCCTTTCTGCGACCGGTACCCAGGCATCGACGTGCGTCTGGAGGTGGCCAATCGCGAAGCCGTGGTGGAGCGGCTGGCCCGCGGCGAGGACGACCTGTACATCATGACCTCCCCGCCGCAGCACTTCGACATCGCCATGCGCCCGTTTCTGGAGAACCCCCTGGTGCCCATCGCGCCAGCCGGCCATCCCCTGGTCGGACAGACGAATATTCCCCTAGGCTGCTTCGCCCGCGAGCGCATGCTGCTCAGGGAACGCGGCTCGGGTACCCGTCTGGCCGTGGAGCGCATGTTCCGGGAACAGGGAGTGGAGGTGCAAGCGCGCATGGAGATCAGCTCCAACGAAGCCATCAAGCAGGCCGTGGCTGGCGGTTTGGGCGTAACGGTGATCTCCCAGCAAGCCCTGGCCCTTGAGCCCATGCTTCACGACATCGCCGTGCTCGATGTCCAGGGCTTCCCGGTACAGGGGTCCTGGCACGTGGTTCATGCGGGAAACAAGCAGTTGTCGGTGGTGGCACAGACGTTCTTCGATTTCCTGTGCAACGAAGCCCGCCAGTTTCTGCCCGAACCGCTGGCCCAGCCCAATGCGCGTTCGAGAAACGAGGCTGCCTTGGCGGCTCAATAGCAAAGAAAGTGAGCGCAGGCTCACATCCCTACCGCCATGGCCGTGCCGCACTGCTGACCCAGCACGGCAAGGAAGCGGCCATCGGCGCGCCGCTGGCGCAACGACTCGGCATCGCGGTGGTACGGGTGGAGGGTTACGACACGGACCGCCTAGGAACCTTCACCCGCGACGTGCCCCGCGCCGGGACGCAATGGGAAGCCGCGCGCAGCAAGGCGGCCCTCGCTCAGCAGCTCTCGGGCCTGCCCTGGGGGCTGGGCAGCGAGGGCAGCTTCGGGCCCGACCCCATGCTCGGTATGAGCGCCTGGAACGTGGAACTCATCACCTGGCTCGACGAAGAGCGCCATCTGGAGATCGTCGCCACGGCGGCCGGGCCGGAGACCAACTACCGCCAGGGATGGGTCGAGGATTGGGCTCGGACCGAGGCCTTCGCCGCCGCCGCCGGATTTCCGGGGCATGGGTTGGTTGTTTCTCCAGCGCCGGACGCGGCGCCCATCGCCAAGGGAATCCTCGATGCGGACACGCTGGCGCGCGCCGTGGCCTTGGCGCTGGCGCGCCACGGCCACGCCTGGCTCGAAACCGACATGCGCGCCCATGTCAATCCTACGCGCATGGCGATGATCGGACGCGCCGCCCAACAGCTCGCCGAGCGGCTGGAATCGTGCTGCCCGCGCTGCGGCTCACCGGGCTGGTGGCCGCAGGCGTCCATTCCGGGCCGCCCCTGCGGAGAGTGCGGCACGCCCACGAGACTCGCCGTCGCGCAGCACTGGAACTGCGGCGCCTGCAGCTTCGAGGAGCGCCGGGACCTGGAAACAGCGCCGGCTGATCCCAGCCACTGCGAGTACTGCAACCCCTGAGTGCATCCGCCCCGACGGCCCGCGCCGAAGACATGGCACGGGCTGCCCGAACTCATGCCGGGCCGCCGGGCGGCGGCCCTTTCCCTGACGGGCTCAGTCGTCACCGCCGATGCGGTAGATCTCCTGCTCGTTGGTTTCATCTTCGGTGCCAATCACCTCGCCGGTGGCGGCATCCACCATCACTTCAGTGGTGGCGCCGCCCTTGCCGACGATGGTGAACTCGTACCAAGCGCGGCCTTCGGGCGAAACCTCGTATTCGACCTCCTTTGGCTGGCCGGGCACCTTCGCCAGCGCAATCTTCATGGCCTCGGCGGCGCTGATGCGTGCCACCTTGGCGAAGGCAGGATCGTCGGGCTTCACGTCACGCTCCACCTTGGAGATGACACCGGTGTCGGCATTGCACTCAGCCTCCCAGGTGTGGCCGTCGAGCAGCGTGGTGACCTCGAACTCGTAATATGGCGTGCCGCGCTCGATCTCCAGTTCTACGGACTTCACCTTGCCCGGGTACTTGGCGAGCACCGCCTGAAGGCACTGCTCCATGGAGACGCGGGTTTTCGGGATGTCGAGGGCCTGACCGAAGGCGGGCAGGCACACGAGGCTAAGAGCGGCAGCAAGAGGCAGGCGCTTCATTGGCTTCCTTTCACGGGACGAGGGGGACGGGACGCGCGGATGGGTCCGCGCGCGCACTCAGAGCCGCGCCCGCGCAGCTTGGTTCCACCCACTTCTACCGCACCAGCGTAGCCGCGCCCTGGCCTGCGCCGCGCGGGAAGACCGCCAGGCAAGCGGCTGGGCAGCCTTCCGCCACGCAGGCAGGAAGCCTTCCCGCCGCCCGCCCGGGGACTCAGCGCTGCCGCGGACGGGGATCGAAGTCGGCGCGGTCCGGCTGCGCCGGGTCATAAAAGAAGTACGCGTACACCTCGTCCGGCTTGATCATGTCAGGCTTGGGGCGGTAGCGCGGGCTCTCGAGCATCTTCTTTACCGCCGCCACGAACCGGTCGGGCACCTCCACATTCACCGCCTCCACGTTGCCGCGGCGCGGCTCGAAAACACGCATGATGCGCAGTTGCCGTACGTTGCCCGCCTCGTCGAACAGGACGCCGAAGATCACCCCGTAGATGGCGGATGCGGGCGCGGAAGGCGCTTGCTGCCCCAGGGCGGGAATGGCGGCGGCGGCGAGCAGTGCGGACAACAGGAGACGACGGCGCATGGAGAGCTCCGGCAAACGGGCAGTTGGAGTTTTGGGCTTTCACCGGCGCGGGGGTGGAAAGCCGAACTTGTGAAAGGAGGATGCCGCCTCCATACTAGCGGAGTCGAACATTTGTCGTGGCTGTTTCTGCCCTTCACCCTCCCGGGTGCCCGCGGTTTCTCCTCGATCGGTCGTTTGATGCCGTGCTCCCACTCTCGGGCTCGGCAACGCCAGACTAGGAGGATTCCCATGACTACTGGCACCGTCAAGTTTTTCAATCCAACCAAAGGCTTCGGTTTCATCGCCCCGGGTGACGGCTCGAAGGACGTATTCGTCCACATCTCGGCCGTTGAACGCGCCGGCCTGCCCGGCCTTAGCGAAAACCAGGCCGTGGAGTTTGAACTCGAGCGTGGCCGCGACGGCCGCGTCTCGGCGGTCAACCTCAAGGCCGTCTGATCGTCGCGGCGGGCTCCCACGCCCGTGCCGCCCCGTGCGTCCGCCCGGCCAGACACCGGGCGGGCACAGCGCGCACCACTGCTCCAGGAACCGAATGGCCAAGGAAGAACTCGTCGAAATCGAAGGCGTGGTGAGTGAAGTCCTGCCCAGCACCCTGTTCCGCGTCACGCTCACCAACGGCTTCGAGGTCACCGCCTACGCCTCGGGCAAGATGCGCAAGCACCGCATCCGCATCCTCGCGGGCGACCGCGTCACCCTGGAGATGTCGCCCTACGACATGACCAAGGGGCGCATCAATTTCCGTCACAAGGACGAGCGCCCCGGCGCAGTCCCGGCCGCCGGCCCCCGGCCCGGCGCAGCACGGCGCTAACAGCGCCCGGTTCCGGCCTCCCGTCTCGGGTGTAGAGTGCGGCTCAGCGTTCCGCCCCTGCCGCCATGACCCGAACCACCCTGCGCGCCCTGATCGGCGCTTGCCTCTTTACCTTTGCGCCCGCCACCATGGCCTGCGCGGAAGTGCTGCGCGGCGAAGCGGTCACACTGGAACGCGGCCGGGAAACCCCTGGCGCTGGCGACAACGCTGGCGTACAGGTACTGGGGGCGGGCTGGTTCCGCGCCGCCACCGTCACCAAGGTGGGGGGCACGACCCACGATACCACCCTCACCGTCGAGCTCGATGGCGAACCCCTGGTACGCGCCACCTTCGCCGAACTGCGCGACGGCTGGCGGCAGGTGCAATCGGGGGCGCTGTCCATCACCCTGCGCACCGAGGGCAATGTGAGCGTGCTCACGGTCTGGTACCCGGATGAACTGAAGTTCAGCGCCCTGGCCAACCTGCGTGTGGACGTGGCCGAGGCCGGGGTGGAATCGGTGCGGGTGAGCGCGGTGCTCAACAAGCCGGCCCCGCACGAGCACGTGCCCGGCAGCCCCGCCGCCGTGGCTGGCCTGCCGGCGTTCAAGTAGCCGCGGGCCGCGTCCCTGACACCCCGTCAGGGTTCCTTGTAGGTTTCCACGGCGCTTGCACGCATGGCGTAGCCGATGTCGATGTCGGCGCTGCCATCCACCAGCGTGAGCTGCCTCTTCACCGCCCCGGCGGCCAGCCGGCCCGTCACCCACACCGGTGCGAACAACCCCCCCATTTCAAAGGGCTTGTCCAGCCGCACGTGCACGATCTGGTTGGGCGGCGGCGGCGGGGTGTGGATGCAGGCGCCCACCCAGGGCACCAGCAGGAATTCCGTCACCTTCTTGCCGCTGATCTCCAGCGGCAGCAGATAGCCGGGCAGACGCACCTCCTGGCC
>DAIPHN010000048.1:0-1139 GCA_036771335.1 Burkholderiales bacterium | reverse complement strand
CAGCGCCGCCTCGCCCAGGATCAGCCCGAACACGTGCCCCGGACGCGCCCCCACGGCGCGCAGCACGGCCATCTCGCGCCGCCGTTCCCCCAGGCTGGTGAGCAGCGCCACCAGCATGCCCGCGAGCCCCACCAGCACCACCAGCAAGGACACGGCGAACAGGGTGCGCTCCACCACGCCGGTGATCTCCCACACCTCCTGCAGCGCCACGCCCGGCAGGATGGCGGTGAGCGGTTCGGCGGCGTACTCGTTCACGGCGCGCTGCACGGCCAGCGCCGACGCGCGGTTCTTCAACCCCACGAACACCGCGGTGATGCCGCCGGCAAGGGCCTCCGGCTGGCCGGGCTGATCGCCGTGGTCATGCTCGTGGACTTGGCGGTGGGGGCGACGCGCCAGGGCCTCGGCCAGCGGATCGGCGGACGCCCCGGCATTAATGGGCGCGTGCACCGCATCCAGCCCGGCGAGACTCACGTACACGCCGCGATCCACCGGCGTGCCCGTGGGCTCCAGCACGCCGGTCACCGCGAAGGGGCTGTCCTCGTGCAGCGAGAAGCTCACCTCGCCGGCGCCATGGGAAATGACGATGGACGCGCCGGGCGCCAGGCCGAGCCGCCGCGCCACCTCCGCGCCCAGCACCGCGTCGCGCTCGCCACCGAAGTGCGTGCCCGCGGCGAAGGCCAGCCGGCGCTCGCCGGCGAAGCGGAAGTGCTCGAAGTAGGCGCCCGTGGTGCCCACCACCCGGTAGCCGCGCAACGAATCGCCCAGCGCCACGGGAATGGTCCAAGCCACCTCGGGCCGCGCCGCCAGGGCCTGCCAGCTGCGCGGCGAGATGGCGTTGGTGGCATTGCCGATGCGAAACACCGCCGAGAGCAACAGGTGCACCGGGCTGCTGCGCGCCCCCACGATGAGGTCGGTGCCCGACACGGTGGCCGCGAAGCTGTCGCGCGAGGCGCCGCGCAGGCGCTCCACCGCCAGCAGCAGCAACACCGCCAGGGCGATGGACAGCGCCGTGAGCGCCGCGGTGAGCGCGCGGTTGCGCAGGCTGCTCAGGGCGAGCCTCAGCAGCATGGGCGTCCCCCCAGGCGCGGGGCCGCGCGGCAAGCCCACCCCCGCGGCGCGACGCCCCCGGGAGGGTGACG
>DAIPHN010000047.1:9593-18880 GCA_036771335.1 Burkholderiales bacterium | reverse complement strand
TGGCGCTGGGCGCCGATTGGTGCAACTCGGCGCGCGGCTTCATGTTCGCGCTGGGCTGCATCCAGGCCCAGACTTGCCACACGGGCCGGTGTCCGACAAGGGCGAGCGGGTGTACCGCTTTCACCAGAACACACTGCAGGCCCTCATGGATGGCGTGCAGGCGGCGGGCCTGCACCACCCCCGCGAGATCACCGCCCAGCGCATCGTTCGGCGCACCAGCCAGGACCGCATCTGGCTGCTGGCCCGCGAGCTGACCTTCGCGGCGCCCGGCGCGCTGCTCGAAACTGTGGAAGGCTGCGCCGAGTGGCCCGCAGCGGTATTCAGCCTTTACTGGCCCATGGCGCGTGCCGATTCCTTCACGGCGTGAGCGTTCTCCAGACGAGGATGCGAGACCTGCCCGCAAGGGCTACGGCCGGAGTGCCCAGAGCAACCGCCGGCCTGTTCACCGGCCGGACGGCGCTTGCCTTCGGACGCGGCTGCTGACACCACGGTGTCAGCAGCCCCGGCGCAGGCTCAGCACCTGTGCGCGCTTGGCGCACGCCTTCAAGGACACTTCCCGTGCACGAAAACGATGCCGTCAATTGGTTTGAAATACCTGTCGCAGACCTGCCACGCGCGCGGCGCTTCTACGAGACTGTACTCGCCGTCACCCTCGAGCCGAGGCACATGGGGCTGATGCAAATGGCGATCTTTCCCTACCGTTCGGCGGGCGTGGGCGGCTGCCTCGTGCTCGCCGAAGGCGCGATCCCGAGCGGGTCGGGAACCGTTGTGTACCTCAATGCGGGAAAGGCGCTCGACGCCGCGCTGGCGCGGGTGGCCGGCGCAGGCGGGCGGGTGGCCGTTCCCAAGACCAAGCTGCCGGACAACATGGGCGCCTTTGCGCACATCGTCGACAGCGAGGGTAACCGCGTCGGGCTGCATGGCGAAGCCTGAAGGGCCGTGCTGGCGCCGTAACCATCACCAACGGCGCCGGCCGGTCATCTACCCCAGGGCGGCCATTGCTCCGCCCTGACCCGGGTGGCCGCGGTGCAGATGCGATACTTTTTCATCAAGCCTCGAGTTTCGACAACATGCCTTGCGCCCTGGATCTCGGCCCGGCTCGCCCCTGCCCCGCCGCCGCCATGAACCTCGATCGCCAGTCGGCGCCGAGCGGATGGACCCGGTTTTCCGATGCGTCGCGCCGACCGCCTGTTTGAAATCGTGCAAATGCTGCGCGGCCGGCGACTCACCACGGCGGCGCAACTTGCGCGCTGGCTGGAAGTTTCGGAGCGCACGATCTACCGCGATGTGGCCGATCTCCTAGCCACGGGTGTGCCGATCGAGGGCGAGGCCGGCGTGGGCTACCGGATCGCCGCCCATTTCGATCTTCCGCCGCTGATGTTCACCCGCAACGAGATCGAGGCGCTGACCATGGGCGCGCGAGTGGTGGAGAGCTGGGGCGGCCCCGGCCTGGCCCAGGGCGCACGGGCTGCACTCGGAAAGATCGCCTCCGCGCTGCCGCCGGACAAGCGCGCCACGCTGGAGGCCGCACCCCTCTTCGCACCGGACATCGGCGTGGACGGGCGGTATACCGCCTGGATCGATGCGGTGCGCGCGGCCATCGCCGCGCGACGCTGGATTCAGGTCGACTACCGCGACGTGGGCGGCGCCGCCACCCAGAGACGCTTGCGGCCCCTGGGCCTGTATTTCTGGGGTGACTGCTGGTCGCTCGCGGCCTGGTGCGAACTGCGGCAGGACTTCCGCAGTTTCCGGCTCGACCGCATCACAGCCCTGCACACCTTCGACGAGCGCTACCCCGACGAACAGGGAAAGCGCCTGCGGGACTTTCTTCGCGCCGTGGGGGCCGGGGAATAGCCCGCCCACGGCTCGCGGGGCGTACCCCCGGTTTGCGGAGGCTGGGGGCGATTGACTCGCGGACCAGGTAACCAGCTCCCACGGGCATGCCGTGGAGGCGCCATTCAGGCGTGCACGCGGATGGTCTCGCCGTGGCGCGGCACCAGGAAGCGGTCTGGCGCAATACCCGCCGCCCGCAACGCCGCCGCGAGCCGCCGCGGCGGCTCGTCCATGGGCTCATCGGTGAGCATGAAGGTGCCCCAGTGCATGGCGAGCGACTGGCGCGCCTGCAGGTCCTGGTGAATGCGCACGGCCTCCTCAGGGTCCACGTGCATCACCTTCATGATCCACCGCGGCTCATAGGCGCCGATGGGCAACAGCGCCATGTCCACCGGGCCGAGCCGCCGGGCGATCTCGAGGAAATCGCGCGAGTAGCCCGTGTCGCCGGCGAAGAACAGGCTGCTGCCGCCATCCACGCGCCACCCGCCCCACAAGCTGCGGTTCCAGTCACCCAGCGCGCGGCCGCTCCAGTGCTGGCCCGGCGTGAAGGTGAAGCGCAGTCCGCGGTGATCGACGCTTTGCCACCAGTCGAGCTCCACCACGTCGTGGATGCCGCGCCCGGCGAACCACGCCTTCAGGCCGAGCGGCACGAAGAAGCGCGGGCTGCCCGAGGGCTGCGCCGCCAACCGGCGCACGGTGGTCTCGTCCAGGTGATCGTGGTGGTTGTGGGAAATCACCACGGCGTCGATGTGGGGCAGGTGGTGGAAGTCCAGCGCCGGCGGCTGCAGGCGACGCGGGCCGGCGAAGCGCAGCGGCGACGCCCGCGCCGTGAGGTGGGGGTCGGTGAGCAGGTTCACGCCATCCCACTGGGCGAGGAAGCTGGCGTGGCCGATCCATGTCAGCGCGCGCACCTCGCGGTTCGCGCGCAGCCACGCCACGTCGGGAACCAAGGTCTCGAAGCGCCAGCCGCCCGCCGGAACGTGCGGCAGGCCCTTGCGCCAGCGCTCCAGGTACCACCTGAAGATGCCGCCGCGGGTTCGTCCGACGAGATCGTTATTGCGGAACCCCGCAGGGGTGTGATGATGGGGCAGGTCGGCCATGGGGCTAGCGCGTGCGGCGTGAGGTGAGAGGGGCGAGGCGCTCCGGAAGGCGCCTTGCCGCGAGGGTGTCCTGCGGGGTGGCCGGGGTTGAGTGCGTCCTCAGGAGGGCGGGGGAAGCCGCGACCGAACGAAGGCGGCGAACTGGTCGGCGGGCATTGGCGGGCTGAAGAAAAAGCCCTGACCGGCATGGCACCCCATGCCGCCAAGTACGGCTGCGGTCTCCGCGTCCTCGATGCATTCGGCCGCCACCTGCACTCCAAGGTCGCGGGCCATGGAGATCATGGCGCGCACCACGGCGGCGCTGCGCGGATTGCACGCCACGTCGCCGATGAAGCTGCCGTCGATCTTGACTTCGTGCGCTGGCAGATCGCGGATGTAGGTAATGGATGCGTGGCCGGTGCCAAAGTCGTCGATGGACAACAGGAAGCCCATGTCACGCAAACGCTGCGCGGAAAGCATGAAATGATCAGGGTAGAGGGGAAGCGCGGTATCGGTCACCTCGAGAACAACTCTAAGGCGGGCCACCTGGAAGGCTGCGAGGATCTTTTCCAGATCATCCACCAGTTCCAGATCGGAGAGATTGTGCGCAGAGAGGTTGCCGGCCAGGCGCAAATTGAAACCCTCTGTCTCCCAGCGCCGGACGTGGTCGAGCAGCTCGCGCAACATCCAGACCGTCAAGGGCTTGATGAGGCCCGATTGCTCTGCCAGCGCGATGAACTCCCTGGGAGACACGTACTCTCCCGATTCGGTGCGCCAACGCGCCAGGGCCTCCGCGCCGATGACCCGGCCGCTGAAGAGATCGACCTTGGGCTGGAACCAGAGGCTCAATTCGTTCTTGCGCAGCACCTCGCGCAACTGGCCAAAGAGCAGGTTGCGGCGGATGAAGCGCTCGTCCTCGCGCGTGTCGTAGAGCCTCTCGCGCAGGCCCTTCTCCCGCGCCAGGAGCTGAGCCTGCTCGGCCTTGCGCAGCAATTCCCGCGGGCTCTGGGCGTGAACGCCGTAGACGGCGCAACCGATGGTGCAATCCAGGTGGATGGGCGAGCCCTCGATGAAAAAACCCAGCGGAAGCGCTCGCAGCTCGTCAAGCAGCCCAGCCGCTGCGTCGCTCCCCGCAGGTGCGCGGACGCCGATCACGAACTCGTCGACCTGGAGGCGACCCAGCAGCGCGTGAGTGCCGAAAGTCCGGCGCAGGGCGTCAGCCACGGCGCGGGCCAGGTCTTCCTGGCCCTGAAGACCGAATACATTGGTGATTTCCGAGAAGCGCTCGAAGTGCAGGTGGGCTGCCACCAGTGTGGTGGTGTTCGGTTCGAGGTTCGACACGGCGCGCTCGATTGCCTGCTGTAGCCCGGTACTGTTCAGCACGCCGGTCGCCGGATCATGGGAGGCGCGGTACTCCAGTTCACGAAGGTAACGCCGGGCCTGTGCAGTATTGATGGCAACCCGCTCGTGCAGAACCTTGGAAAACTGCGCGCGAACCAGGTTGAACGCCGCCGCCATGAGGGTGGCGAACACCATGGCGGCGAACAACTGGGCCGTAAAGCCTGGGGGAAAGGTCCAGGCGGCGGGAATCCCCGGGCTGACAAGGCGCGCCAGGAGGCTTACGAGGATCCACACGGCACACACCAGCCAACCAGCGCGGTGACCGCGCAGGAAGAAGGCCAGGAACGGGAAGAGCACCACCCACATGACACCGCTGCCCGCCGCCCCTCCGAAAACGAGCAGCGCAACAGCGACTATTCCACCCCATAGCAGGGCCAGCCATTCGGCGGCGGGCACAAGCCGGGTGCCCCGGCGTATCAGCAGTAGCGCCACCAGCAACGGCGCGCAGGCCAGGGCTTCCACCGTGGCCAGTAACGACATGCCAGCAAACAGGTTGAAGGCGGCAAATCCAAGCGTGGCCGGCAGACCGAGGATGATGGACAAACCCACCAGACGCCGCCGCTCGTCCTGTGTCAGGACCTTGCTGTCGTCATAAGAAAAATATCGCCTGAGCGAAACAAACACTCCCCGGCGCGGCGGTGCTCCAGGAGGGCGAATGGGCTGGATTTCTGCCCGGGAGGGTGACGCCCCTGGGAAACTCATGGACGTTTTCCGAGCGAAGCGCTCTCCCAGACGATGCGCAGGCGCCCCGCCGAGCCATCCCGGCTCTGGCGCACGGCGGCGTCGTAGATGTCCGCCGGCGTGATGGTGTAGCGCCCGAAAAACCGCCCTAGGAGGGTCTTGCGGGTCGGAACCACCCCGATGTAGGTCTGGATGCTCTTCAAGCTGTAGTAAGCGAGGCTGGAGCAGGAAAACACATTGTGGTGGCGAACGTCATTGAAGCGGAAATCATACATGGAGCCGATCTTGCTCAGCGCCGAGCGGCGCCCGGCGGCCAGAACCTCGCGCAGCGCCACCGCGTCACCGCGCATCAGGCGGCGCTCGCTGGCGAGAGCCTCATGGCCCAGTGAAGCCTCGCCGTCAGGCATGCCAAAGGCCTGGTTGGCCACCTGCAGGTCCTCCGCGTCGAGCCGCACGGTGTCCCCCTGGACGCGGATCACCGCCAGGTAGTCGCAGTGCGCAAAAGACAGGATGTCCTCCGTAAAGACACCCTGCGCCATGGCATGCACCACGCGCTGCGGCGCGGTCTGGTAGAAGCGCGGGTCAGTCCGGATCATCTGTTGCTCGGACCGGGTCGCAGCGCGCCAACGCCCCCCCGACCGAATCCGCAGGTGGCTCGCGACGATGGCCTCGTCCTCGGCGGTCGTATCACCCAGGTAGACAGCGGCGTGAGACAGAAGAGTTGCATTTCCCCTTGTTCCTGTGAGGGAAATAATCAGGCTCTCCACATAGCCGCTATGGCCGCGAAGCACGATGTCGCCTGGCTTCAGCACCGCGAGCAACTGGCGTATGTCATCGCCCCGGATGCCGTACCCGATGGGGTCCGAAACGAGCAGGAACGGCCAGCGCAGGTACCGGACATGGGACATCCAGGCGAAAAAACCGTCGCGGTTCGCCGCCAGCCAGCCATGCACCCCCCCGCCGTAGCTCTGCTGCTGGAAGGGATTGACGTCCAGTTCGCGCGTCACCGCCCAGCCCAGCAGGACACTGGCCACGGCCAGCAGCACGACGCCTGCACCGAAAGAGAGAACCAGTTCGCTCGGGCTGGCCAGAACACCGTGGACACCCAGCACGGCGTTACCGGCGAAAACCAACCCCAGCACCAGGGAGGCCACCAGGGCGATCGCTCCCAGGGTAGTCCACCCCGCGTGGGCCACGAACAGCAACCGCACCAGTCCATTGACCACCGCGATCAGGAGATCGTCCCTCAGGTGGGCACCGGAGGCCCGCGTCGCGCCCGCGTTAGCCCTGCCCTCGAAAACGCCTTCGCCGATGCCCTCGACCGCCGCTTCGGAGACGGCGTCGCCGCCCCACACTTGGCGCAGGTGGGGGGGGCGCACGTGGGGCGCGCGTACCGCCACCGGAAATCTGTACCCGCGCGGACGCGATGCCGGCCGCCGGAAGGCCGTGGGCCGTCCCTGCCGCCGGACGCGTCGATCAGGGTCTCTCGTCGAAAAACGGGAAAAGCTTGTCAAGTCAAACCCACTTGTTTCGCTCATCAACACCCGCCCGCGCGTAGTCGGCGCAAAAAACTAACGCAGGAGGATCAGCAAGGTCTGGGCCCGCTCTCGCAACATCCCGGCCTCAGCGCACCCTGCGCCCATCACTGCCCTCAGCCAGCAGCCGCGCCCGGGCAGCCTTGAGCTGGCGCGCCTGCGCGGCCCCCACCGCGGGGTAGCGCAGATTCAGGCTCTCCATCAGCTCGGCGATGGCCAAGGACACCACGAGCCGTGTATACCACTTGTTGTTGGCCGGCACCATGAACCAGGGCGCGTGAGGCGAGGCAGTGGCACGGATCGCATCCTCGTAGGCCTGCATGTAGGCATCCCAGTGATCGCGCTCGGCCACGTCGGCGGCGGAGAACTTCCAGTGCTTCTCTGGGCGATCCAGCCGATCGAGGAAACGGCGCCGCTGCTCGTCCCGGGAGACGTGCAGAAAAAACTTGCGGATGGCCACGCCGTTGCGTGACAGGTAGCGCTCGTAAGCGGCGATGTCCTCGCAGCGCTGCTTCCAGATGGGGCCGCTGGCAAGACCCTCCGGCAGCTTCTGGGCAGCAAGGATGTGCGGGTGTACCCGCACCACCAGCACCTCCTCGTACCACGAGCGGTTGAAGATGCCGATGCGACCGCGCTCGGGCAGGGCGAGCTGGTGGCGCCAGAGAAAATCGTGATCCAGTTCGGTGCTGGTGGGCGCCTTGAACGAGGTGACCTGGCATCCCTGGGGATTCACGCCCGACATCACCGCCTTGATGGTGCTGTCCTTGCCAGCGGCATCCATGGCCTGGAACACGAGTAGTACGGCCCAGCGGTCCTGTGCATAGAGCTTTTCCTGTTCCTCTGACAGCCACGCCACGCTCTGGGCCAGCAGTTCAGCCGCTTCGTGCGTGAACTCCGACTCCAGACCGTTGGTGTCGCCCGGATCGAAGCGATCGAGGCGAAAGCGCCGCCCGTCGTCCACGCGGTAGGGCCTCACGAACTGCTCGATCATCCGGCGGGCATCACGGTCCACGGGTAGTCTCCTTCAACGCAGCGCCGCGAGCGCCAGGCAGCCCACCACCACAAGGGTGAGGCCGCCGCGCAACTTCAGGTACCAGGGGGGGAAGCGGAATCGTTGCGCCAGCGCCCGGTCCATGCTGTACTGGACGATGAACATCGCGCCGGCAAGCACCAGTCCCGGGCGCAGGTGCACCAGCATCGATACCCACGCCACCAGTGCGGGAATCACGCTCCAGCCCATGAGCAGGTCGCGGTCAGCGGGACGCGGATCGGGGTGGGCCAGGGCGAAACCCCAGTGCAGCGCGCCCACGAAAGACAATATGCAGGCTGCGTAGGTGCGCAGCCAGTCGAAGGCCACGGGACGAAACTCGGGCGGCACGACCCACACCGCGCCCGTGAGTAGGATGAAGGGGATCAGTCCGCCGGCGCCCAGCCACAGTGGCACGGGAGGGACGGGCGGATCGGGTTCGGCGGGGACCATGGATTCTCTTCCTGAGTGTTCCGCAGTATGCCAAATCGCTCGCGTTCAGGCCGCCAGATCGCCCGACACGCGCTTCCAGAAGGCCGTGAAGGAGGCGCAGGGCCGCTCGGGATCAGCGGTGATGCGTGGCACGGGTGTGACAAGCACATTGGGGCGGGAGAGCCACTGGCGATACCCGGGGTGCAGCGTGGCGCGCACCGTGACTTCGCGGGCGCCGGCCAGCGTCTCGAGCAACTGCGCCACATCACCGCACCAGATGCCGTCGGTTTCCCGCTCCAGGGCGTTCACCACGAAGTCCCAGCGCCGCGCCGACCAGGGAAAGCGGGCGTGGAACGGCAAGTGCAGCACGCCGATCACCACCTCCGCGCCCTCCGGACGGCGCAGCCCCCAGGGATGCATGAGATGCACCCGCCGCCCGGCCAGCGAAGCGGGCAAGGGCGCGGCCGGTAGGGCGCGCGGCGGCTGCGGCAGCAGGTCTGGCGGCTCCGCGGGCGCAGGCTGGCAGGCCTCCGGGCCAGCGTCGCCGCCGTGGCGGGCGTGGTCCTCGAGGGCGTCGTAGCCGCGGTCGATGAAGGTGCCGCCGCTGGCGAGGGCAGGGGCGTAACGGGCCACGTTGGCGGCGTTGAACAGGTAGGGCTTGCTGCTGAAGGTGCCGGCGCACCACTGCCAGGACAGGTGATTGGAACCCAGGTCGCCGTCCAGCAGGTGACCCGCCATCCAGTCCGCCGCCGTGCGCCAGTGGACCTTGCGCACGTGCACGGCATAGGAGGCCAGCCACAGCCGCTGATGGTTGTGCAGCCACCCGGTCTGGTAGAGCTGACGCACCGAGGCGTCCACCACTGGCACGCCGGTGCAGGCCCGCAACAGGTCGGGCGGCATGTACCGGGCATAGGCCACCCCCGGCAGCGGCGGGCGCACGTCGGCCAGAATACCCTCGCCCAGGTGGCGCCAGACGTGGTGGAAGAATTCGCGCCAGCCGAACTCCCACACCAGCTTGTCCTCAGGCCCGAGGGGATGGCGCTGGCGCAACCGCCCCAGCGCCTCGGGCAGATCCAGCATGCCGTGAGTGATCCATGGCGACAACCCGGTGACCGCGCCATCGAGGAAATTGCGACTGCGTGCATAGGCAACCGGGTCGACGCCGTTCAGCCGGGCGAGTGCCGCTTCGCGGCTGGGCATCCAGGCATCGAACACGGGTTGCACTCCTAAAGGGCGGTGACGGGGCGGCGGCGAGGCTTCAAGATCAGAAGCGCGTCGTGGAGGGAAAGAGTGTAGATA
>DAIPHN010000047.1:0-9583 GCA_036771335.1 Burkholderiales bacterium | reverse complement strand
CATCTGGCTCCCGCCCGTCCCCCCCCCCTCACCGCGCGCCTCTACACTAGCCGCGCGCCCACCCATTCTCCGCGCCAACGCGCAACCCATGACCACCCTTCGACTGCTCTGCTGTGCTATCGCCCCCATGCTCGCTGCCTGCGCGACCCTTCCCCCGCTGTCCGGCCGCACCGAAAGCCAGGCCATCGTGGACACGGGCGAGACGCCTCTTGGCCAGGTCATCGCACCCAGGGCGGCGCAGTTCCCGGGGGCGAGCGGTGTACGCCCCCTGCCCGATCCTCTGGACGCCTTCGCAGCGCGCCTGCTGCTGGCAAGCTCTGCCACCCGCGGTCTCGACGTGCAGTACTACATCTGGCGCGGCGACACCACGGGCATGGTGATGCTGGACGCGCTGCGCGAGGCCGCTGCCCGCGGTGTGCGGGTGCGGCTGCTTCTGGACGACAACGGCATCGCCGGCCTGGACGATGCGCTGGCAGCGCTGGATGCCCTGGAACACGTGGAGGTGCGGCTGTTCAACCCCTTCGCTCAGCGCCGCCTGCGGGCGCTGGGGTACGTCACCGACTTCTCGCGCCTGAACCGGCGCATGCACAACAAGTCCTTCACCGCCGATGGCGTGGCCACCATCGTGGGCGGCCGCAACGTGGGCGACGAATACTTCGGAGCGGGCGATGGCACGCTGTTTCAGGATCTGGACGTGCTCGCGGTGGGACCCGTGGCCGCCGAGGTCTCGGCTGCGTTCGACCAGTACTGGAACAGCGCTTCGGCCTACCCGATCTCGGCGCTAGTGCGGGCGCCGGATGGGCCGTCCCGGGAGCGATTGCTGCGGCGTACCAGCGAGGCGCGCGACACGCCCCGCGCCGCCGCCTACGGCGAGGCCCTGGTGCGTACACCGCTTGCGCGCGAACTGCAGGAGCGCCGCCTCGACCTGGAATGGGTGCCCGTGCGGCTGGTGACCGATGCGCCGGGCAAGGCCCTGGGACGGGCCACGCCCGATGAACTGCTGGCGCGGCAGCTGCGAGGCGTGATCGGCGGGGCGCAGCGCGAGGTGGACCTGGTGTCGCCGTATTTCGTGCCGGGCGAGGCCGGGACGCGCTCGCTCTCGGAACTGGCCGCTGGCGGCGTACGCGTGCGGGTGCTCACCAATTCGCTCGCCGCCACCGATGTCACTGCCGTGCACGCGGGCTATGCGCGCCGCCGCGAGGCCCTGGTGCGCGGAGGAGTGCGCCTGTTCGAACTCAAGCGCGATCTGCTCTCGCCCGGCGATCCGGCCGACCGGCCCGATCGACGGCTGTTCGGCGGCAGTTCCGCCGCGAGCCTGCATGCCAAGACCTTCGCCGTGGACCGGGAACGAGTGTTCGTGGGGTCGTTCAATTTCGATCCGCGGTCGGTGGCCCTCAACACCGAGCTGGGCGTGGTGATCCACAGCCCGCGCCTGGCGGCCGCCCTGTCCGACGCACTGGAGGCACGGCTCTCCCAGGTGGCCTATGAGGTGGTGCCGGCTGCGGACGGCGGAATCGAGTGGATCGACCGGCGAGATGGCAGCGACGTGCACCTGTCCCGCGAGCCGGAAACGGGCGCCTGGCGGCGCATCGGGATCAGGCTGCTGTCGGTGCTGCCCATCGCGTGGCTGCTCTAGGAGCGCCACCCGGTCAGTCGGAACCCGGCGAACCCACCTTGCGGTTTTCCTCGATGCTGCGGCCATTGCCGAAAATGCCGCCGTCGCTGGCAGGTTGACTGCCCGGACCAGCCTTGCCTTCCAGGCGGGCGCAGCCCGCCAGAATGACCATGGCCACCACGGCCGCCATGCTATGTGAGGGTTTCACGTCTTGCCTCCTGGGTTTGCCGTCCGCGCGGGATGCCCCGGGTCAGGGGGCGAGCTGGATGCGCCCGTCAACGACCCGCACCCGGTCCCCCACCCGCAGGTCGGATGCGTCAGGCTCGTCCACGCGCACGAAACTGCCGTCGGTGAGGCGCACGATCACCTCGAAGTGCACGGTGCGCAGCCGCTCCAGCATGCTGTCGCTGCCGCGCGCACCCACCGAGGTGCCAGTCTTGCCGCCGCCCCACGTGGAAGAGATGTTGGGGCCCACCAGGGCGGGAGCGGCCTGTCCGGTGATGAAGGCGAGGTTGTTGCGCGGGTCGGCCGCCGTACCGGCGCGGGGCACGGGCCGCTCGCCGGCCACCTCGCGGATGGAGCGGACCACCCCGCAGGTCTCGCAGGCGGCGTGGGCTGGCGCCACCTCGTTCTGCGCCATGGCCAGCGGACCCAGCAGGGCCAGCAGGCCGGCACCGACCGCCGCGTGTCTCATTCGGGAATCCGCTGAAGGAAGTACAGTGCGGATAGCAGCACGCCTGGCTTGCCCAGCGGTCCCAGCCAGCGGTCGTACACATCGAGAATGCGGCCGCTGCGGTACAGCGCCGCCAACTCGCGGTTCACCGCCAGGCGAAAGGCCGGATCCCCCGGACGAAGGGCAAGGGCGTAGGGCTCCATGGAAAAATCCTCGTCCACGATGCGGTACAGGCCGCCGCGAGGGGCGTTCAGGGCCAGCCCCAGCAGCTTGATGCGGTCCGAAGCGAACCCCTGCGCCGCGCCGCTGGCGAGCAGCGCCATGCCCTCGTCCGCCGTCGCCACGGGCGTGACATCCACCAGCAGGCCCCGGACCTTCAACGCCTCCACCAGCGCCTGTTCGGTGGTGGTGCCCTTGGCCACGGCGATGCGCTTGCCCGAGAAATCAGCCAGCCCGAACAGGTCGGTCTCGTTGTTGACGAGGATCGATCCGCCGTCCACGAAGGTCATCAGGCTGAAATCCACCTGGGCCTGGCGGCCCAGGGTCCAGGTGGTGGTGCCGCACTCCATGTCAACCTGGCCCTTGGCGAGCGCCTTGAAGCGATTGGCGAGGGTGAGAAGCTTCCACTCCACCTTGAGCGGCTTGCCTAGCTGGCGGCCCAGCCCCTCGGCAATGCGGGCGCACAAGTCCACCGAATAGCCCTCGGGGGCGCCATCGCCCCGCCGCGCGGAGAAAGGCTGGGCGTTGTCATAGAAGCCCAGACGAATGGTACCGAGGCGGCGCACCTGATCGAGCACTTTGTCATGGGCAATGGCGGGAGCGCAGAGCAGGGGCAGCAACAGCAGCGCGAGGGCACGCAGCGGCAGGTTTGTCATGGCGGCACAGGGTCCGGATTCAGATTTGGGGTGAACGCCGGATGGTACCAGCGCGCCGGCGCCCACGGCATCAGTACATGAGCTGAATGCGGCCCTGCAGCACCTGCACCCGGCCGGGTGAGGCACCGCCAGCGATATGGGCATAGCCATAATTGAGCTGCCAGCGCAGGTAGCGGTTCCACCACCAGTTCAGGCCCAGGGTGGTCTCGGCGATGCGCCCGCCGTCCACGGGGCCGCTGCTCAGGTCCAGGTAGGAGGCGCGCGCGGCGATCTGCCATGCGCCCCAGGTGCCTTGCCTGAGGGAGAACTCGCGGTTCGGGATGATGCGCTCGGGCACGCCTGCCTCCTTGTTGTAGGCGGCCTCCTCGCCCGTGAGCATGAGCGCCGCCGACAGGTAGGCGCCGCCGAACAGGTAGGCCCGGTCGATGCCCTCGGCGCGGTTCACCATTCCCTCCCCCTGGAGCGTGAAGGGGCCGTGCATGTACACCGCTTCGCCACCCGCGAAGAAGGCGCCGCGCGACTTGATGTCGCCCGTGTCCACCAGGAAGGGCGCGAGGAAGCTCTCCGGCCGGGCGCGATAGCGTACCTCCGACTCCGCAGCCAGGGTGAGCGCGCCGCTCACACCCAGGTGCAGCAACCTGCGCCCCCCCTTACCGCCCTCTTCCAGCAGCGGCAGGGTGGTCAAGCGCGCCGTGGGGCGCACCAGCGACTGGGTCTGGTCGCCGAAGTTCAGGCCGGGGTCCGCTCCTACCGAATACACACCCAGGGTGAAGGCGGCGCGGTCGCCGCGCAGCGGACGCTCCATCCGCACGCCCATGCGGTTACCAGGAGCGAACGCCAGCACCGGCAGGCCCGGCTCCATGAAGGTGCTGCCGCCGAAGGGCGAGAGGTTCTCGAGTGTCTGCTGCACAGTGAGATAGCCGAAGCTCAGGTTGTTCACCCAGCGCAGTTCGCGCCAGCGGACGTTGGCCTGGTGCAGGTAGAACTCGCCGTCGATCACGCCCAGCTGCAGCGCGTAGGAGACGGTGGGGCTCCAGTCGCCGGTGGTGTAGAAGCGCAGGGCGCGCAGCGCGGTATCGGCCGGAACCGGCGCGACGCGCTCGCCGGTCTCGAAAGCGGCCGCGGCGAGCGACGCGCGCACCCCGATGCGGCCGGTGACGCGCACCTCTTCCCGCACCACCGCCTCGCCGTCGGACCAGGGCACGGGAATCACCACCGGCTGCACAATCTGGTAGCGAAGGCCCTGATCGACCCACAGCCGCAGGAGATCGTCGCGCCGCGCCTGCGCGGGCGCCTGCACCGTCTCGGCCTTGGGCTCGGGCAAGTCGCTGGCCGTGCGGTCGGGCTCGGGTGCGGGCACTGCGCCGTCCACGGCCGCGGCAGGGGCGGCGGGCTCGGCCAGCGCCGCCGCCGCCTGCGCGGGGACCGTTCGCTCGATGGTCTTGACGCGCTCCCGCGGCACCTTGAGTTCCCCGAGTGCTTCGGAGCGGAACACGATGACACCGCCCTCCTCGGACAGCACGGTACCCGACAGCCGCTCGCCGCTGTCGAGCAGCAGCGCGTCGGCGCGGGCGTGCACAGCCGCCACCACAAGCCAGCACGCCAGCACCGCGCCGGTCAGCCGGCCGCTCCCGAGCTTGCGCTCCACGATCAGCGCGCGGTCTCGAACACGTTTGCGCCCAGCGCCGCCGCGATGTGCTCGATGGCCTTCATGGCGCGGATGCTGTTGCCAGCGGCGTTCAGGCGCGGCGAGAACCCCACGATGGCCGCGCGACCGGGCACCACCGCCACGATGCCGCCGCCCACGCCGGTCTTGCCCGGCAGACCCGCGCTCCAGGCCCAGGCGCCCGATTCGTTGTAGAAGCCGGCCATCATCATCACCGCCAGCAATTGCGCCACGTTATCGCCCTTCATCACCCGCTTGCCGCTCACCGGGTTCACGCCGCGATTGGCGAGCGTGGCGCCCATCACGGCCAGCTGCCTGGCGGTGACGCCGATGGAACACTGGCGGGTGTACACGTCCACCGCCTCCAGCGGGTCGGCGTACAGGCGGCCCTTGTTGGCCAGGATGTAGGCAATGGCGCGGTTGTTCTGGTTGGTGGCCGCCTCGGAGCGATAGACATCCTCGATCACTGTGAGCCGGTCCGCCGCCATGTGCTCGTACCAGCCCATGATCCTGGCGAAGCGCTCGCCAGGGCTGCTGGCGGCCACCAGGCTCACCGCGGCGATGGCGCCGGCATTGACCATGGGGTTGGCGGACATCTGCGGCAGCAGCTGGGTGGCGAGGATGGAATTGAACGGCAGGCCGGTGGGCTCCACGCCGATCTTGTTCACGATCACATGCGGGCCCTGGTCCTCCATCACCAGAGCGGCGGTGAAGGGCTTGGAGGCGGACTGGATGGAGAAGACGTAGTCGGCATCGCCAGCGGTGAACACCTCGCCCTTGACGGTGACCACCGCTACGCCGAACAGATCGGAGGGCACATTGGCGAGCTCGGGAATGTAGTCGGCGTTGGCGCCGTCCTTCACGTTCTTGAAGCGGTCGTGCGCCTGCTTCACGAGCCGGGCGAGGCTGGCGGCGCTCCACGGGTCGGGCTCGCGAGCCTGGGACGGCAGGGCCTGCACGCACAGGGCTGCGGCAAGCGCGGCAGCTGCGGCAAGCGCGCCGCGGCGGGTCGGGTTCATGGCTGTTGTTCTCCTGGCGATGGCGGGCCCCGGATGGCCTTCCGGGCGGGCGAGGCGGAGTGTGCTGTCGGGAACGGCCTGCGCGCAATGGCGCGGGGTCCGGCGGGAGCACCCGTGGCGGCGCTGGCGGCAGCTCCGGGGGTCGGGTACCCTCAACCTGCCCGTCCTCCAGCACCCGCCATGGAATTCGTCCTGCTCGCCCTGCCCGCCCTGTTGTCCATCATCAACCCCCTGGGCGGCGCATTCATCTTCCTGGGGGCCACGGAGGGCATGCCCCGGGCGTTGCGCAACCGGCTGGCGCGCTGGGTGGCGATCCACGGCTTCGTGCTGCTCAACGTGTCGCTGTACGTGGGCGCCTACGTGCTGGAATTCTTCGGCATCTCCATGCCGGTGCTGCGGGTGGCAGGCGGCATCATCATCGCCGCCACGGGTTGGGGCCTGTTGCACGCCGACGACAAGCCGCAGGCCGACCGCGCGCGCCAGTTGGCGCCGGGCCGGCCGCCGAGCGAGATGGCCTTCTACCCGCTCACCATGCCGCTCACCACCGGGCCGGGCACCATCTCGGTGGCCATCTCTCTGGGTACCAACCGCCCGCCGGGCGCGGAAGGCCTGCTGCGCTTCGCCCTGGCCGCCACCTTCACCACGGTGCTCATCTGCGCCCTCATCTACCTCGCCTACCGCTCGGCAGAGCGGGTGGGCAAGGCGATCGGACCCACCGGCACCACCATCCTGCTGCGGCTGTCGGCCTTCCTGCTGTTCTGCATCGGCATCCAGGTGTTCTGGAACGGCGTGCACGAACTGTTCGAAATCCTCCTGGAGGAGGCGCGCCGGGCCGGCTGAGGCACGCGACGAATCACGCCTCGGTGCGCGCCTCCACCCGTCCGGCGCGCACCGCCGCCAGCAGCGCGGCGTGATCCTGCTCGTTGCGGTCGGCGTAGCGCACGGCGAAGGCCGTCATAGCGTCCTCGAAGGCTTCGCCGCCACCCAGGTATCCCGTGAGCATCACCGCATCGCCGGTGCGCTTGTGGGCGCGCGCCAGCGCCCAGCCGCACGCCACGGCGTAGGAGCGCAGGTTGATGGGCTTCATGATTTCCACCATAGGCTTGATCTTGGCGTCGCGCAGTTGCCGCACGTAGAAGTGCCTGCTCGTGAAGCCGCCCGTCATCCAGCCCAGGAAGATGTCCGCCCCCGCCTGCAGCAAGCGCTGGCCGAACACCACCCGCTCGCCCGAATGGGTGAAGGGGATCCGCCCGCAGTAGGGCTCCAGGACCGAGGCCCGCGCCTCCTTGAACTGCAGAAACAGCGGGTCGCCGGCGCCCGAGACCATAAGGGCGATACCGCAATACGTGCCCACGCTGCCCACGCCCACGACCTTCACTGCCACGTCCGCCAGCCGGTAGCGCTCCAGCAGCAGGCGGCGCTCCGGGGGCAGCGTGGCCACGTACTGCGCCATCATGCCCTCCACCATGGCGCGATAACCCGCCTGGCGCTCCATGTCCGCGTCGTGGAAGATGAGCGGCGGCTCGTCACGGATGCGTGGCTGGCCGCCGGATTCCACGGTGAGCTTAGTGAACTCCTTCAGGTGGGCTGACTCTCTCTGGGCCTTGCGGATGCGCTTGAGGTTGAGCCGCTTCATCTCCTCGTCGGGCCCGGCCAGCACGAGCTTCTCCAGGTCGATGGCCTCGTAGTAGGCGTCCAGAACGGGCATCTCCGCGTAGCGCGCCATGTTTTCCCGGTAGCTGCGAGCCGCCGTCCAGGCCGCCTCGCGGCAGTCGGCGGCCTGGAAACCGTTGGCACGCCCGGCGATCACGAAGCTCGCGGCCAGCCTCGCCACGTCCCACTCCCACGGCGCCACCGACACCTCGTCGAAGTCGTTGATGTCGAACACCAGACGCCGCTCCGGCGTGGCGAAGCCGCCGAAGTTCATGAGGTGACAGTCGCCACACGCCACCACGCTCATTCCAGTGGCCGGCGCGAAGGACAGGTCGTGGGCCATCACTGCTGCGGCCCCGCGGAAGAAGGCGAAGGGACTAGCGATCATGCGGCCGTAGCGGATGGGCAGCAGATCGGGCACCCGGCCGCCGCTGCTGGCCACCAGCAGGTCCACCGGGTCGGCGCGCCCGGCGTCAGGCTGCCACTTCGCCAGTAGATCGCGGGCCACGCGCTCGCGCAGTGCCTTGCCGGCGGCCCGCCGCTCCGCGTGGGGCGCGCCGTGGGACTGCTCGGGAAGGCGAGCGGCAGCGGGTGCCGCGGGAGTTCGGCCGGCGCGCGGCGGTGGCGCTGGCCGCCTTGCCGCCAGGGCCTTGGCTGCCGGGGCCGTCTTGCGGGTGGATGATTTCTGGGTGCGGGGCTTGCGGGACTGGGGCACGGAGGAATCCTCGGGTGGTTGCCAACTGGGACAGATCTGCCGTTTGCGCCGCGACGCGCGCCGCTGCAACCCGGCCCGCGGGGCGGCACGTGACGCCATCACCGCTTCAATCGCGATGGCGCGCGAGCGCGCGCGCCAGAAAGCGGGCCGGCGAAAGCGCGCGCATCACGCCAGCCGCCACGGGCAGCGGCTCGCCGAAGGCCAGCGAGGCCAACAGTTCGCCGGCCAGGGGTGCCGTCACCAGCCCCCGCGAGCCGTGGGCCACGCTGGCGAACAGGCCTCGCAGCCACGGCGCGTTACCTTCGAAGACGGTGGAGGCGTCCTTCGACAACGCGGCATAGCGCTGGCGAAACGCCGCCGCATCGGGAAGCCCGCCCACCAGCGGCAGGTAGTCGGGCGAGGCGCAGCGCAGCGCGGCGCGGCCCGGCAGCGCGGCGGGGTTGAGCGCACCGATACCCGCCGCCGCCGCGAACGCGGGGCTGAGCGACGCCAGCCCGCGCAGATTGGCCTGCTGCTCGGCGATGCGCACGCCGGTGTCCGTGTCGCGGATCACGAAGCTCGCGCCGGCGCAGTGCCAGCCCTCCCGGGCCGGCGCCACGTAACTCTCGGCACATAGCACGGCGCGCAAGGCGCGGCTGCCCGCCGTGGCGGGCACCTGGGTGATTTGGCCGCGGATGGCGTGCAACGGCAGCCAGGCGGTGGCGGCGAAGGCGCGCGCATCAGCCGCGTTGGCCAATACCAGAGCGTCGGCCTCCGGCAGGGCTGCTCCGGCTGCGCGCCCCCGGCCCCCCCCCCCCGCCAGCGCCTCGATGTCCAGCGCTTCGGAGTTTGCCATCACCCGGATGCGCGCCGACTCCACCAGAGCCGCGCATAGCGCGGGCGGATGCACCCAGCCCGCCTCGCCAAACCACAGGCCGCCGCGATCCACGGCCACCCCGGCAAGCCGCTGCGCTCCGGCGCTGTCCACGGCGCGCAGGAACCCGGGCGGCCACCCCTGCGCCGCCAGTTGCGCCTGCCGCCGGGCGTCGGTCTCGTCCTCAGGCAATTGCAGCACGCCGCAGGGCGACCACGCCCGCCCGTCGGCGGGCAGGCGCGCCCGCAACAGCCGGGCGCTGAAGCACAGGCCATCGGCCAGAAGGCGCGACAGGGCGGTGGCGTGGGGGGAAAGGCGCGCGTACAGCACGCCCTGGGCATTGCCCGAGGCCTCGGCGGCGCGCCCGCCGTGGCGCTCCAGGAGCGTCACGGCCGCGCCGCGGGCCGCGCGGGCCGCCGCCGCGGCAGCGCCCGCCAGGGCGCCGCCCCCCCCGAGGGCGCAGGGCGGGCCCGCTGCCGGGGGGCGCCCGAGCCACGGCAGGGGCACCGGCCGC
>DAIPHN010000046.1:16026-19112 GCA_036771335.1 Burkholderiales bacterium | reverse complement strand
GCGCGGCAGCGGCCCGGGGGCGGGCATCACCTGCACCCCGGCGGCCACGGCGGCATTACGCGCCGCCACCTTGTTGCCCAGGGTGGGCATCACCGCGGGCGTGGGGCCGATGAAGCGGATGCCCGCCTCGGCGCAGGCGCGGGCGAAGTCCGGGTTCTCCGACAGAAATCCGTAGCCGGGGTGGATGGCGTCCACGCCCGCCTGACGGGCGATGCGGATGATGTCGGCAATGTCCAGGTAGGCCTGCAGCGGCTTGCGCCCGGCGCCCACGTGGTAGCTCTCGTCGGCCTTGAAGCGGTGCAGCGCGAAGCGGTCTTCATGGGAATAGACGGACACTGTGCGGATGCCCAGCTCCGCCGCCGCGCGCATGACGCGTATGGCGATCTCGGAACGGTTGGCGACCAGCAGGGACTTGATGGCGGTCATCGGGACATCGCTCATGAAGGCGGCGTGGGGAAGTCGGAAGATTCAGGCGGCGACGGGGACCGCGTCAAGCGCCCCGGCGGCGCGACAGCCAGGCCCCTCAACCCGAACGCACTTTCTCCACCAGCGCATCGAACAGCCGCTGCTGGGCGGGATCGGTGGCGGCGGTTAGCTCGGGATGCCACTGCACCGCCAGCAGCCAGGGGTGGCCGGGCATCTCCAGGGCCTCCACCGTGCCGTCGGGCGCCACAGCGCTCGGCACGAAGCCATGGGCCACGCGCCGCACCGCCTGGTGATGCCACGAAGCCGCGTCGAACACCTCGGCGCCCACCACCCGCGCCACCAGCGAGCCGGGCATGGCGCGGACGGCGTGAGCCGTGGGCTCGCGCGGCGGAGCGCGGTGCGCCACCGCCTCGCCCACTTCGTCGGGCAGGTGCTCGATGAGCGTGCCGCCATGGGCCACGTTCAGGATCTGGGCGCCGCGGCAGATGCCCAGCGTGGGCAGCTCCATCCCCACCACCCGGCGCGCCAGTTCGAGCTCGAAGTAGTCGCGCTCGTTGTCCATGGCGTAGTTCGAATCCACCCGGCGGCCGCCGTAGCGGTCGGGATCTATGTCCCCGCCGCCCGTGAGAATGAAGGCATCGACCACCTCCAGCACCTGCTCCCAGCGCGGCTCTCCTGGGGCCACCAGCAGCGCCGTGCCGCCCGCGCGACGCACCGCGTCCAGATACTCCGCCGGCAGCGAGTAGCGGTTGTCTGCGTTGCGGGCGTAGGTGGTCAGGCCGATGAGGGGATGGGCGCGGGACATGGCGGCTGAGGCGGACAGTTACCCGTCGATCATACCCGCGCGGCCCGCGCGGTTGCCGCGTCGAGAGGGAATCCGACATACTCCGGCCTTGCCCGGTTTCCGGGCCCCGGTGCCGCACCGGGGCCTCGCGGCCATCCCGCCGCACCCGCAGCGCTCCGTTCAGAGGGCGCGCCTCGCCGGGCAACGGAGCGCCCTCGAACCACGATACCGAAGCCGCGGCGATGGAGACCCTGCAACCATGGAAGCCAAGAAAGTAGGCAACGTCGAGTACCACGAGGCGGGCGGCGAGTATTTCGCCAAGCGCCAGTTGCGCAAGCACGCGCGGGTATGGTCGCTCTGGGCCCTGGGGGTCGGCGCGGTGATCTCCGGGCACTTCTCGGGCTGGAATTTCGGCCTGGCGGCGGGCGGCTTCGGCGGGCTGTTCTTCGCCGCCATCATCATCGGCCTGATGTACGTGTTCCTGTGCTTCTGCCTGGCGGAGATGTCGCCAGCGCTGCCGCACACGGGCGGGGCCTATTCCTTCGCCCGCAGCGCCATGGGTCCCTGGGGCGGCTTCGTCACCGGCCTTGCGGAGAACATCGAATACGTCATCACCCCGGCGGTGATCGTGTTCTTCATCAGCGCCTACCTTGGCAGCATCTTCGAGACGCCCGACGCCGTGCAGCCGCTGTGGTGGATCGGCATGTACGTGCTGTTCGTGGGCCTCAACCTGGTGGGCGTGGAGCTGTCCTTCAAGGTGTCGGTGCTGGTGACGGTGCTGGCGCTGGCGGTGCTGGCGGTGTTCTGGGGCAGCGCGCTGTTCTCAGGACAGCTCGACTTCTCCCGCTGGGCCCTCAACATCGGCGTGGGCGAGGACGGCAAGCTCATCGAGCTGGCTGGCGGCGGCGGCAGCTTCCTGCCGCTGGGCGTGGCCGGCATCCTGGCGGCCATGCCCTTCGCGGTGTGGCTGTTCCTGGCCATCGAGCAGCTGCCCCTGGCCGCCGAGGAGTCCCACGACCCCAAGCGCGACATGCCCCGCGGCCTGTTCCTGGGAATCGCCACGCTGGTGTTCTCGGCCTTCATGGTGCTGTTCCTCAATTCCAGCATCCCGGTGAAGGGCGGCGACCCGGAGGCAAGCGGCGCCTTCTACCTGGGCGCCTCGGGCGAGCCGCTGCTCGATGGCTTCCGCGCGCTCTATGGCACGGGTGCGGCCAAGGCCCTTTCGCTGTGCGCCGTGATCGGTCTGATCGCGAGCTTCCACACCATCATCTTCGCCTTCGGCCGGCAGATCTACTCGCTGTCGCGCGCCGGCTACTTTCCCACGGCGCTGTCGGTGACCCACGGCACACGCAAGGTGCCCCACGTGGCGCTCATCACCGGCGCGGTGCTGGGCTTCGCGGTGATGATGGCGGTGTACCTCATCAAGGGCGAGGCGGCCGGCGGCTTCATCGGCGCCCAGCTGCTCAACATGGCGGTGTTCGGCGCCATGATCTCCTACGCGCTGCAGGCGCTCTCGTACATCCTGCTCAGGAAGAACCTGCCGCACATCGAGCGGCCCTACAGGAGCCCCTTCGGGGTGTTCGGGGCGGCGGTGGTGGTCGTCATCGCCCTGGTGACCTTGTACATGCAGTTCCAGGACGAGGCCTATCGCGGCGGCGTGATCGGCGTGGCCATCTGGTACGCCGTATGCGTCGGCTACTTCGCGCTGGTGGGCCGCAAGAACCTGGTGTACTCGCCCGAGGAGGATTTCGCGGTCAAGGCGCGGCAGAGGGCGGGGCTCGACGCGGCCTGAGCCTCCCGCCCACGGGGCCGCGAGGCGCCACGTAACGGGCGCGGGGGAACCGAAGATTAAAGACAAAGGCCGCGCGAGGAGACC
>DAIPHN010000046.1:0-16016 GCA_036771335.1 Burkholderiales bacterium | reverse complement strand
TGCCGCGCTTTGGGGGGGTGCGCGCGGCGCCCTTCGCCTCCCTCCCCGGGGGCCCCCCGCCGCCCGGGCCGCGGCGCGGGGCCCCGTCGTTTTCCGACCCAGGACCGCGAGCGCAACCAGCCATGACACCCGAAGACGTCAGAACCATCCAGGACGCGCGCCAGATCGTCGAGGCGCGCGAACTCTCCCACGTGAAGGTGGGCGTCACCGATATCGACGGCATCCTGCGCGGCAAGTACATGTCGCGCGAGAAGTTCCTGAGCTCCCTCGAGAATGGGTTCGGCTTCTGCGACGTGGTGCTGGGCTGGGACTCCAGCGACCAGCTCTACGACAACACCCGCTACACCGGCTGGCACACGGGCTACCCGGATGCCGCCGTGCGCATCCTGCCCCACACCTGCCGCGACATCCCCTTCGAGCCAGGCATGCTGTTCTTCCTGGCGGAGTTCGATGAGACGCGCCCGGCGCCCTGCCCGCGGGGCGTGCTGCGCCGCGTGCTCGACCGCGCCCGGTCCATGGGCTTCGAGGCCATGGCGGGCCTCGAGTACGAGTACTTCGTGTTCGAGGAGACGCCCCAATCGGTGCGCGACAAGGGCTACAGGAACCTCGTCCCCATGGACCCGGGGTTCTTCGGCTACTCGGTGATCCGCAACACCGTGCGCGCCGAGTACTACCAGGAGACGCTCGACCTGTGCCGCCGGATGCGCATGCCCATCGAGGGGCTGCACGAGGAAACCGGCCCGGGAGTGCTGGAGGCGGCCATCGAGGTGTCCGATGCCCTGGAGGCCGCCGACCGGGGCGTGCTGTTCAAGACTTTTATCAAGGTGCACGCCCAGCGCCAGGGGCGCATGGCCACCTTCATGGCCAAGTGGAACCCCGAACTGCCCGGCCAGAGCGGGCACATACACGTGTCGCTCAAGGACGCGAACACCGGCAAGCCGGTGTTCCACGACGCCGCCGCCGAGCACCGCATGAGCGCCACCATGCGCCACTTCGTGGCCGGCCAGCACGCCCTCATGCCCGAGTGGCTGGGCATGGTGGCCAGCACGGTGAACGCCTACTCGCGCCTGGTGCCGGGCTTCTGGGCGCCCACCAACGCCACCTGGGGCGTGGAGAACCGCACCGCCGCGCTGCGGGTGATCCCGGGCTCGGAGAAGAGCCAGCGGGTGGAATACCGCATCGCCGCGGCCGACGCCAACCCCTACCTGGCCCTGGCCGTGGCGCTGGCCTCGGGGCTGTACGGCATCGAGCACCGCCTCGAACTGGGCAAACCTGTCAGCGGCAACGCCTACGAGCAGAAATTCCCCGCCCGCACCGCCCTGCCGGGCACGCTGTGGGAGGCCGCCCAGCGGCTGCGCGGCTCCAGGGCGGCGCGCGACTGGTTCGGCGACCAATTCGTGGAACACTTCGCGGCCACCCGCGAGTGGGAGGAACGCCAGTTCCGCCGCCATGTCACCGACTGGGAACTGAACCGCTACTTCGAAATCATCTGACCCCTATCCCATGCTCCAGACGACCATATCGCCCGTGGACGGCCGCGTCTACGTGGAACGCCCGCTTGCCACCGATGCCCAGATCCATGCTGCCCTGAAGCGCGCGCGCAGCGCGCAGCAGTCGTGGAGGCGCGTGCCGCTGTCCGAGCGCATCGCCGCCGTGCACCGCTTCGTGGACGCCTTCGTGGCGCAGAAGACATCCATCGCCGAGGAGATCACCTGGCAGATCGGCCGGCCCATCTCCCAGTCGCCCGGCGAGGTGCGCGGCTTCGAGGAACGCGCCCGCCACATGGCGGCCATCGCCGAGGCCTCGCTGGCCGACATGGACGCCGGCCCCAAGGAAGGCTTCCGGCGCTTCATCCGCCGCGAACCGCTCGGCGTGGTGCTGGTGATGGCGCCCTGGAACTACCCCTACCTCACTTCGGTGAACGCAGTGGTGCCGGCCATCCTGGCGGGCAACGCGGTGATCCTCAAGCACTCCAACCAGACGCCGCTGTGCGCGGAGCGCTTCCACGAGGCCTTCAGGGCCGCGGGACTGCCCGAGGGCGTGTTCCAGTACCTGCACTGCTCCCACGACCAGGCTGCCGCCATGATCGCCTCCGACGCCGTGGACTTCGTGGCCTTCACTGGCTCGGTGGCGGGCGGACACGCCGTGGTGCAGGCCGCCGCGGGCCGCTTCATCAACGCAGGTCTGGAGCTCGGCGGCAAGGACCCGGCCTACGTGCGCCACGACGCCGATCTCGCCCACGCCGTGGAGAACCTGGTGGACGGCGCCTTCTTCAACTCCGGCCAGTCGTGCTGCGGCATCGAGCGCATCTACGTGCACCGCGCACTCTACGACGACTTCGTGGACGGCTTCGTGAAGCTGACCCGGTCCTACAACCTGGGCGACCCCACCCGCACGGACGTGAACCTCGGGCCCATGGTGCGCACCCGCGCGGCGGAGTTCGCCCGCGCCCAGGTGGACGAGGCCATCGCCCAGGGAGCCCGCTCGCTGGTGGATCCGGCCGGCTTTCCCGCCGACCGCCCGGGCACGCCCTACATGGCGCCGCGGGTGCTGGTGGACGTGAACCACGGCATGCGCCTCATGACCGAGGAGAGCTTCGCGCCGGTGATCGGCATCATGAAGGTCTCGGGCGACGAAGAGGCGGTTCGGCTGATGAACGACAGCGAGTACGGCCTCACCGCGGCCATCTGGACCAAGGACGCCGACGCCGCCTTGGCCATCGGCGACCAGGTGGAGACAGGCACCTGGTTCATGAACCGCTGCGACTACCTCGACCCGGCGCTCGCCTGGACCGGCGTGAAGAACTCCGGCCGCGGCTGCACACTCTCGCGCGTGGGCTACGAGTCGCTCACCCGGCCCAAGAGCTACCACCTGCGCCTCGCGACCTGAGCCGCACCGCCGCTTCCCGAACCGCCCCCCCTTCGAAAGGCCGCACCCCATGGATGCCAAGGCACTCACCCGCAACTGGAACTACCCCACCTCGGTGCGCTTCGGCGTGGGGCGCATCGCCGAACTGCCGGCCATCTGCCGCGAGGCGGGCGTGCACCGGCCGCTGCTGGTCACCGACCCGGGGCTGCGCGCGCTGCCCATGATCGCCGGGGCGCTGGCAGCGCTCAAGGCCGCCGGGCTGGGCGAGGCGGTGTTCTCCCACATTCAGCCCAATCCCGTGGGGCGCAACGTGGACGACGGCGTGGCCGCTTTCCGTGCCGGCGGCTGCGATGGCGTGATCGCCTTCGGCGGCGGCAGTGCGCTCGACGTGGGCAAGACCATCGCCCTCATGTCAGGCCAGACCCGCCCGCTGTGGGACTTCGAGGACCGCGAGGACTGGTGGACGCGGGTGAATGCGGCGGGCGTGGCCCCCACCATCGCCGTGCCAACCACCGCAGGCACGGGCTCGGAGGTGGGCCGTGCGGCCGTGATCCTCGACGAGGCCACCCACCTGAAGAAGATCATCTTCCACCCTCGCATGATGCCGGTGGTGGTGATCTCGGACCCCGCGCTCACCGTGGGCCTGCCGCCGCGCATCACGGCCGCCACTGGCATGGACGCGCTGGCCCACTGCCTGGAGGCTTACTGCGCCCCGGGCTTCCATCCGCTGGCCGACGGCGTTGCGCTCGAGGGCATGCGCCTCATCAAGGAGTGGCTGCCCGTGGCCGTGAAGGACGGCGCCAACCTGGTGGCGCGGGCCCACATGCTGGCGGCCGCCAGCATGGGCGCTACGGCCTTCCAGAAGGGGCTGGGCGCCATCCACTCCCTCAGCCATCCGGTGGGTGCGCGCTTCAACAGCCACCATGGCGAGACCAACGGCGTGGTGATGCCCTACGTGCTGGCCTTCAACCGGCCCGCCATCGAGGAAAAGCTCACGCGCCTGTCGGCCTACCTGGGCCTGCCCGATCCGGGCTTCGGGGCCCTCCAGCGCTGGGTGCTGGCGCTGCGCGAGGAGATCGGCATCCCGCACACGCTGGCGGCGCTGGGCGTGGAGGAGTCCCACGTGGAGACCCTGGTGCCGGAAGCGGTGGATGACCCCTCCACCGGCGGCAACCCTGTTCCCGCCGGTGCGGCGCAGATGCGGCAGATGTACCTGGCGGCGATCCGCGGGACGCTCTGAGCCCGCCTGCGGCGCCGCCTCAGTACGCCGTCAGGAACGACACCCCGTAGACGCCCACGAAGCCGAGCCCCTTGTCGGGGCCGGTGCCCACGGAAATGTCGCCGTGGTCCTCGTTCATGACCCGACGCACGCGGTGCCGCCCGTAGCAGCGCAGCACGTTGCCGAAGGGCAGCACCCGGGTGTCGTCGCCGGGGAACAGCGAGCGGTCCAGGGCCGGCAGGCGATACCAGGGCTCGGCGGGCCGCACGTGGTGGGCGTTGTGGTAGCCGAAGTTGAGGGTGATCAGGTTGAACGCACCGCGGCCCATGGGATTGGAGAAGGTGTTGCGGTGCTCGTAGTCGCGGTCGAAGCCCTCCGGCGGCCCCTTGCGCCCGGTGCCCAGGGTCACCATCACCTCGTAGGTGTGCTGGTGCATGTCCATCAGGCGCAGCGCCACGAGCATCAGGCAGTAGGCCACCGCGTAGCCCAGCGCGGCGGGCCATGCGAACCACGCCAGCAGCCCGAAGGCCGTTCCCCGCAGCAGTGCCACCCCGATCACGCGCGCGCGCAGGCGGCGGTACTGCCGCGTGGTGAACGGCAGCACGAACATGAGCGCGTGCATGAACAGGTCCATGGCCGGGATCCACGCCCACTCCAGCGCCTCGATGAGCCGCCGCAGCCAGCCGTGCCGCTGCAGGATGGGACGGTAGTCGAGGAAGATCACGTCGCCGCGATCCACGTGATGGCGCATGTGCTTCTCGCGCACGTCCTCGTAGTCGCCGTAGCAGGCGCCCGTCACCCACAGGAGCAGTCGGCCAAGTCGCGCGTTGTGGCGCGTCTCGCGAAACACCGCCGTGTGGGCGCACTCGTGGATCATGTAGGCGGCGATCAGCATGGCCTGGGCGGTGAGCAGTACCCCCGGCAGCCAGCCGGCCCGGCCGCCCAGCGCCATGAGCGCCATGCCGCCGGCGTAGCCGGCCGCCACGAAGCCCAGCGCCGCCGCGGTGGGCGCCAGGGCGTCGGGGTAACGCAGAGCGGGAAGCGCCATGGGGCTACCTCCCGCCTGTGGCGGCCTCGACGAACCTCGCCTCGGCATACTCGCTAACCGCCGGGATACGGTCCACCTCGCCGCGCGCCTTGAGGATCTCGCTGGTGATGGCGCCGCTGGTGTGAAACGACAGCGGGTCGGCCGATTTGGCGAAGGCTTTCGGCATGTCGGCGCCGGAGACGTTGCGCACCATGGGCAGCTGCGCCTTCACTTCCTTCGGGCTGATGCTCATGGCCTTGGCCACGATCTTCGCCGTCTCGTCCGGGTTCTTGCGGGTCCAATCCAGCGCCTGCAGGTACACCCGCACCACGGTCTCGATCTCCTTGGGACTGGCGGCGATGAACTTCTGGTCGAACACCAGCACGTCGGCGATCAGGCCGGGGGCCTGTTTCGACGAGTAGATCACCTTGTAGCGCTTGCCCTTCTCCATGGCCAGCAGTTGCGAGAGCATGGGCTCCCACGTGACGCCCACCTCAAGCTGGCCGGAGGTCATGGCGGCGGGAATGGCGTCGGGCGCCATGTTCACGAAGGTGACGTCGCGGTCGGCAACGCCGGCCGAGCGCAGCGCGTAACCGAGCAGGATGTCCGAGGGCGTGAGCTGGGCCAGGCCGATCTTCCTGCCCTTGATCTCCGCCAGGCTGTTGATGGTAAGGGGCACCACGATGGCATCGGCGCCGTTGGAGAAATCGATGGGCATCACGATCTTCTGCACCTGCCCCTTCACCACCGCGGCGATCACCTGGTTGATGGTGACCATGCCGCCCTGCAGCGAGCCGCCGGCGATGGCGGGAGGGATCTCGGCGGGGTCGTTGAACATCTTCAACTGCACGTCCAGGCCGGCCTTGCGGAACATGCCTTTTTGCTCGGCCACGTAGAACGGGGCGTAACCGACCCAGGCCACCGTGCCGATCTTCACGGTGTTGGCGGCGGCATGCGCGGCGCCGGCCAGGGCGAGCAGCAGGCCAGCAAGAAGAAGGCGAAGCGGCATGGCGGGATCTCCAGATGGTCGTGGTCAACCCCGTGGAGGGGGTGCGTGCAGCTATTGCACGATCAATACCAGGGCCGCCACGGATCGATTGCCCCTCGGAACCCGCATGTGCACGCGGCGGCCCGGGCACGGCCGCCACACGGTGGTGCGCGGCACCCACGAACGCACCACGGCGAGGCGCTGCCGCGGCACTTGTGGCCGCTGCCCCGCACAGCGAAAATTCACGGCACTTCTAGGGGACTGCCGCCATGACCGCCCTGCGCATCGCAACGGCCCAGCTCGCGCTGGTGGACGGAGATCGCGAGGCAAACCTCGATCGCATCCGCACCGTGGTTTCCAGCTGCGGCGACAGCCACCATATCGTGGTGCTTCCCGAAACCTGCACCTCGGGCTTCGCGTCGCGCGAGGACGTGGAGCGGCTGGCCGAGCCGGCCGACGGACCCACGCTAGTTCCTCACCTTCAACGCCAACGCCGGGATGGACCTGGAGCAGGTATTCAGCTTCGTGGACGCAGGCGACGTGGCCATCGTGCCCGGCAACTCCGTGGCCACCCAGCGACGGGCCGAGGACATGGTGGCCGAGATCCTCGCCGCCGACGCCGTGCCCGTGATCGGCGGGGGCGATCACTCCATCACCATCGGCCCGGCGCGCGCCTTCGCGCGCAAGTACCGCCGCTGCGGCATGATTCACTTCGACACCCACCTGGACACCGCCCAGGACGTGGGCGGCGAAACCCTCAATCACTGCTGCCCCATCGCGCGCGCCGTGGACGCGGGCTTCCGGCCGGGCAACATCGTCACCATCGGCCCGAGCGGCTGGATGAACCCCCGCTCGGAACTGGCCTACGTGAGGGACAAGGGCATCAACCTGTTCACCCTCGAGGACGTGCGGGAGCTCGGCGTGCCCGAGGTGGCCGCCCGCGCCGTGGCGCTGGCCTCGCAGGACGTGGACGCCGTGTACCTCACCATCGACATCGACGTGCTCGATGCCTCCCAGGCGCCGGGCACGGGTGTGCCCACGCCCTGCGGCATGACCGCCCGCGAGCTGCTGGGCATCATCACCCGCCTGAAGGGCGCGCCCATCCGCGCCATCGACCTGGCGGAGGTATCCCCCCGTGGGACCCCTCGGGCATCACCTCGCGTCTGGGCATGCGCATTCTGCTCGACGCGCTGGCCGCGGCAGCGGCGAGCCGCTGACAGGCGTCGAAGCCGCCGGGCCGCCCGGGCGCCCGGCGCTGCCATGACGTCGTGCTAGATTCCGGCGCGTGGCCGCCCCCCCCCTCAGCGCTGCTCCGGAACGCTGGGTCTCACTGGAGACCACGGCGCAGGGCGACGTGCTGCGGCTGGCCGGGCACTGGCGCCTGTCCTCCCTGGCGTCCATCGAGGCCGGTCTTTCCGCGCTGCCCGCGGTCCGGCCACTGGCGGGTGTGGACGGCGCGGCGCTCGCCTCGCTGGACACGGCCGGCGCCCTGACGCTGCTGCGCCACCTGCGCCGCCGCGGCCTTGACCCAGCGGGCGTGGACTACGGCAGCTTCGCCGACGAGCATCGCCGCGTGGTGGCAGTGACGCTGAAACGGCTGCCGCCCGCCGAGGCGCGGGCGCCGCGGCGCGCCCGCAATGCGCTCACCGCACTTGGCGCATGGGCGAGCGAGCTGAGCGCGCTGCTGGCGGGGCACCTGGGCTTCCTGGGGGCCGTGGCCGCGGGCCTGGGTGCGAGCCTGCTCTCACCAAGGAGGCTGCGCCTGCGGGAGCTGGCCGCGCAGTTCCGGCACACCACCCTCACGGCGCTTCCGGTGGTGTCCCTGGTCACCTTCCTGATTGGCGTGGTGTTCGCCTACCTGCTGGGGCAGCAGGCGCAGCGCTACGGCGCGGGCATTTTCGTGGTGGACGGCGTGGCGCTTGGCATGGCGCGCGAGTTCTCGCCCATCATCGTGGCGGTGATCGTGGCGGGCCGCTCGGGCGCGGCCTTCACGGCGCAACTGGGCACCATGCGCCTGACCGAGGAAACCGACGCCATCCGCGTGCTCGGCCTGTCGCCCATGGACGTGCTGGTGCTGCCCCGGGTGCTGGCCTTGGTGGCCGGCCTGCCGCTGCTGGTGTTCGCCGGCAACGTCATGGGAAACCTTGGCGCCATGGCCATGACAGCCACCAACCTGGGCATTCCGCCGCCGGTGTACGTGGAGCGCCTGCACATCGCGCTGGCGCCGCGCCACTTCATCGTGGGCCTCGTGAAGGCGCCCGTGTTCGCGCTGTTCATCGCGGTCATCGGCATCCGCATGGGCATGAGCGTGCCGCGCGACACCCGCGCCATCGGCATCAGCACCACCTCCACGGTGGTGCAGGGCATCGTCTGCGTGATCTTGCTGGATGCCTTCTTCGCCGTGCTGTTCCAGGAGCTCGACATCTGATGGACGGCCCCGTCATCGAGGTGCGCGACGTGCATACGCGATTCGGCCGCGAGGCGGTGCACAGGGGTGTTTCCTTCCATGTGGGGCGCGGCGAACTGGTGGCGCTGATCGGCGGCAGCGGCACGGGCAAGTCGGTAATGCTGCGGGAGATGATCGGCCTGCTGCGCCCGAGCGCTGGAACGCTGCGCGTGCTTGGCACTGACGTGTGGAACTGCACCCCAGCCCAGTTGCGGTCGCTGCGCCGTCGCATCGGCGTGATGTTTCAGGATGGCGCGCTGTTCTCGTCCCTGGACGTGGCCCATAACGTAGCCGTGCCGCTGTTCGAGAACACCCGGCTGCCGCCAGAGCTGGTGTGGCCGCTGGTGGAGCTGCGCATCGCGCTGGCGGGTCTGCCACCCGAGGCCGGGGGCAAGATGCCCAGTGAACTCTCCGGCGGCATGCGCAAGCGCGCCGCCATTGCCCGCGCGCTGGCCCTGGAGCCGGAGATCCTGTTCCTCGATGAACCTGGCTCGGGACTCGACCCCGTCACCGCGCGCGCCTTCGACCAGCTCATGCGCTTTCTGGCGAGCGATCTGGGCATCACCGTATTCTTGGTTACCCACGACCTGGACACGCTGCTGGGCGTGGCGGACCGGGTGATCGTGCTCTCCCAGGGCCGGGTGCTGGCCGACGGGCCCGTGGCGAGCGTCATTGGGACCGACGACCCCTGGGTGCGAGCATACTTCGGCGCGCGAACCACCATCGCCGCGGAGGCGAGTCATGGAACCTGAGCTGCGCTACACCTGGATCGGCGCCGGCCTGCTGCTGCTGGTGGCCGCCCTCGTGGCCACCGTGCTGTGGCTGCGCGGCGCGGGTGCGGCTTCGAGCTTCCAGGGGTACCGCATCGTGTTCGCGCGCCAGTCCCTGGAGGGACTGGAAACCGGCAGCAGCGTGAACATGCGCGGCATCCGCGTGGGGCAGGTGGCGAGCTTTGCCCTGTCCGCGGATCGCGGCAACAGCGTGAGCGTGGAAATCCGCGTGGACCGCAGCGCACCGGTGTGGGACAACACCGTGGCGGTGGTGTCTCGCAACCTGCTCACGGGGCTGGCGCGTGTCAATCTCGTCACGCCCGAACCGCCGGGCGCGCCGCTGGCGCTGCCCGAAAATGGCGGGCTGCCGCTAATCAGGGAAGGTACTTCCACGGACGAGCGCATCGAGGAAGCGGCCAACCGCTTCGCCGACAGCGGCATCCAGGCCCTGGAGGGCATGCGCGGCTTCCTGTCGCAGGACAACCAGCGCGCCTTTGGCGAAGCGCTGCGCAACGTGGCCAGCTCGGCGAAGGTGCTCGAAGCGCGCCTGCAGCGCCTGGATCGCACCCTCACGGCGATCGAGCACGGCGCGGGGACCTTCGGACGCGCCAGCGAGTCCATGGCGCGCTCGGCGCAGACCATCCAGGACGACTTCACCGACCTCAAGACCCAGGCGAGCGCGGTGGTGGCGCAGATCGGCGGTACGGCCGCGAGCCTGGAGCGCGACACGTCCAGGCTCGCGCGGCAGGTGGATGCCGCAGTGGGCAGCGGCTCGCTGGAGCTGCGCGCCACGGCCCAGGAGCTGCGCGTCACCGCCGAGCTGCTCGATCGTACCCTCAACCGGCTGCGCGATCCGCGCGCCGCCGTCCTGGGGCCCCACCCGGTGCAGCTCGGCCCCGGGTAGAAACTCACGTGAGGCGCGCGCGCCGCCGCGCCCTCGCAGGGCTCGCGGCCCTGCTGGCGGGCTGTACCACCCCGGGGTCGGTGCCCCCGGTGAAGTATTTCGTGATGTCCGACCTCGCACCCGCGCAGCCGCTCGCGGTCACGCCGCTGCCCCAGGTGCTGGCCGTGGCCGGCGGCAACGAGGACGCCTTCTACGACGGCGACAGCCTGGTTTTCAGCCGCGAGGCCGGGCAGCGCGGCCTGTACCAGTTCGCCGCCTGGACCGACCGGCCCTCGCGGCGGCTGGCTACCCTCGCGGAGCGCCGGCTGGAGACACGCGGGCGCTTCGCGGCGGTTTCGGGGGCCACCGCCGGCGTCAATGCGGACCTGGTGCTCAACCTCAACCTCGTGGCCCTCTATCACGATCTCACCGTGAAGCCCGCCGTGGCGCGGGTGGAGGCCATCGCGGAACTGGTGGACTGGCGCAGCCGCTCGCTGCTGGGGCGGCGCGGCTTCGCCATCGCCGTGCCCGTGGCGGCCGAGAATGCGCCCGGCGCCGTGGCGGCCATGAACCGCGGCATCACCAGCATTCTCGACGCCCTGGTGCCCTGGGTGGAGGACAGCGCCGCGGCACGGCGCTAGCGCGCGGCAGCGCTTCAGTCCAGCAGGTGCGACAACAAGCCGTCGGCGAGCTTGGGCTCGAACCAGGTGGACTTGGGCGGCATTACCTGCCCGGCATCGGCCACCGCCATGAGGTCGCTCATGCGGGTGGGATGCAGGCTGAAGGCGCAGGCCATGGCGCCGGCGTCCACGCGGGCCTGCAATTCGCCCAGACCGCGGATGCCGCCCACGAAGTCGATGCGCGCGTCGCGGCGCGGATCGCCAATTCCCAGCACGGGGGCAAGCAGGTGGTCGGCCAACAGGCTCACATCCAGGCGCGCCACGGGGTCGGCGTGCGCAATGCGCGCCTCGTGGATGGCGAGCCGGTACCAGCGCCCGCCGAAGTAAAGGCCAAAGGTGGCCGGGCGATCGGGCTCCACCGGAGCCTGCGCGGGCGTGACGGTGAAACGCCGCGCCACCGCGTCCATGAAGGCGCCGGGGGCGAGGCCGTTCAGGTCGGCCACCACGCGGTTGTAGGACAGGATGCGCATCTCGCGCTGGGGAAAGGCCACAGCGAGGAAGGACTCGTGGCTAGCCACCGGCGCACCGCCGGCGGCACGCCGCCGCGCCGCCACCCGCGAGGCGGCGGCGGAGCGGTGGTGGCCGTCGGCGATATAGAGCGCCCGGGTGGCCTCGAAGGCGCGCACCAGGCGCTGCACGCGGTTCGCATCGTTGATGCGCCAAAGCCCGTGCCGCACGCCCGTGTCGGCCACGAAGTCCACCTCCGGCGCGCCGGCGCCGGTCACCTCGGCCAGCACGGCATCGGCATCGGCCGCCTCGTCCCAGGCCAGCAACACCGGGCCGGTCTGGGCGTTGAGGGCCTCGATCTGGCGCACCCGGTCGTCTTCCTTGTCGGGGCGTGTGAACTCGTGCCGGCGGATGCGGTTGGCGTCGTAGTGCGCCACCGCCGCCACCCCCGCGAGCCCGGTCTGCACGTGGGTACCCATGGTCATGCGCCAGGCGTAGAAGCAGGGCCGGGCCTCTCGCACCAGCACACCGGCGCGCACCATGGCGGCGAGATTCTCCGCCGCCTTCGCATACACCTGCGGCGCATACGGATCGGTGCCCTCGGGCAGGTCGATCTCGGGCTTGGAGATGTGCAAAAAACTGTAAGGGCGCCCGGCGGCGCGGGCGCGCGCCTCGGCCGTGTCGAGCACGTCGTAGGGCGGCGCGGCCACCTCCGCGGCGCGTCCGGGCGCGGGCCGCAGGGCAGCGAAGGGGGCGAACAGCGGCGGCGGCACGGTCAGGCTCCGGTAAAGCGCGGCATTCTACGGACCGGCCACGCTGCCCGGGTCGCAGTTCGCCCCGCACACCAGCGCGCCAAGGCGCTCGCCGGGGGCGGGGCGATAAGCGCCGGAGATGAGCGCCGCCAGCGCCGTGGCGCCACCGGGTTCGGCCACCACGCGCACTTCGCGCCAAAGGGCTCGCTGGGCCTCGCGGATGGCCGCATCGCTCACCAGCACCGTGCCCGCCACGTATCGGCGCGCCACGTCAAAGGCGAGCGCGCCGATACGGCGCGCGCCCAGGGAGTCGGCGGCGATGCCGGACACGGGCACGTCCACCGGCGCGCCAGCCTCGAGCGCGGCATGCAGGGCGCAGGAGGTTTCCGGCTCCACCGCCACCACCCGCACCCGCCCCTGGAACCAGGCGGCGATGCCGCCGGCGAAGCCGCCGCCGCCCACCGCCACCAGCACCGTGTCCAGGTCCGGCACCTGCGCCTCGAACTCCCGTGCCGTGGTGCCCTGCCCGGCCAGCACCTCGCGCTGGTCGTAGGCGTGCACCAGCAGCGCGCCGCTGTCGCGCTGGCGCGCCTCGCAGGCGGCGAAGGCTTCCGCGTAGTCGCGCCCGGTGACCGTGAGCACCGCGCCCAATTCGCGCAGCCGTTGCTGCTTCACCGGCGTGGCGATCTCGGGCACGAAGACTTCGGCGCGATACCCCAGCGCCCGGGCCGCGAAGGCCACCGCCATGCCGTGATTGCCCCCCGAGGCGGCGATCACGCCCGCGGCGGGCACGGCTGCGGACAGGATGCGGTTGAAGGCGCCACGCGGCTTGAAGGATCCAGTGTGCTGCAAGCATTCGAGCTTGAGGGCCACCGCGGTGCCGAAGGCGGCAGCCTCCGTCTCCAACACGGGCGTGGCTCGCACGTGCGGCGCGATGCGCAGCGCCGCCGCTTCGATGTCAGCGGGCCCGGTCATGGAAAGACGCCTGCTGCACGGGCGGCGGAACCGGCGCGCCGCGGGTTCACGCCGCGCCCTCGTGCGCTTCTTCCATGGCCTGAACGATGGCTTCGGGCGGCTGGGCGCCGGACAGGCCCAGGCGTCGATCGAAGATGAAGAAGGGCACGCCGCTCACCCCCATGCGCGCGGCCACCTGCTCGTCGGCCTTGATCATCTCGGCACCGGCGCCGCTGTCCAGGAAGGCGCGTGCCTCGGCCTCGGGGAAACCGGCCAGGCCCGCCACGGCGGCGAGCTGGACGGGCGAGCTGTAGTCGCGACCCTCCAGGAAGTAGCCGCGGAACAGCGCCTCCACCATGGCGTCTTCGTTGCCACGCTCGGCAGCCCAGGCCACCAGGCGGTGGGCATCCAGGGTGTTGGGCTGCACCTGGATGCGCTCGAAGTCGAATTCGATGCTTGCCTGCAATCCCGCCGCCTGGACCCGCGCGTAGATCTCCCTGGCACGTTCAGGACCGCCGAACTTCGCCTCGAGATACTCCCGCCGGCTGGTACCGCTGGCCGGCAGGTCGGGGTTGAGTTCAAAGGGATGCCAGTGCACTTCCACGGGCTGGTCCGGATGGCGCTCGTTCCAGAGGTCCAGCGCCCGCTCCAGGTGGCGTTTGCCGATGAAGCACCAGGGACAGACCACGTCGGAGATCACGTCGATGCGGGGATTCATGGCGGTTCCTGGACGAGGATGGACGCGGCGGGATGCCGGCGCGGGAAGCGGGCGCTATCATAGCCATGGGAGTGTGCCGCGAACGTACGCGTCGTCGTCACCACCCGCGCCACGCCCTCTCGCCCATGTCCCTGTACCTGCGCCCCGACTCGCTCAACGACGCCCTCGCGGCGCTCGCCCGGCAGCCACTCACGGTGCTGGCCGGCGGCACAGATTTCTACCCCGCGCGGGTGGGGCGCCCGGTGGACGAATCGCTGCTGGACATATCGGCGCTGGCGCACCTGCGAGGCATCGCCGCGGCGGCCGATCACTGGCGCCTGGGTGCAGCCACCACCTGGACCGACCTGATCGAGGCGCCGCTGCCGCCGTTGTTCCTGGCCCTCCAGCAGGCGGCCCGCGAGGTGGGCGGTGTGCAGATCCAGAACGCCGGCACGCTGGGGGGCAATGTGTGCAACGCCTCGCCCGCGGCCGACGGCGTCCCGGCGCTGCTGGCCCTGGATGCACGCGTGGAGCTGGCCTCGCGGGCTGGCATACGCACGCTGCCGCTGGCTGACTTCATCACCGGCCCGCGCCGTACCGCGCGCGCCGCCGATGAACTGCTCACCGCCGTGCTGGTGCCGCGTCGCGGGCTCGCGGCGCGCAGCCGCTTCGCCAAGCTGGGTGCGCGGCGCTATCTGGTGATCTCCATTGCCATGGCGGCGGCCTGCCTGGAGTGGGACACGACAGGCCGGGTGGTCACCGCGCGCGTGGCCGTGGGCGCCTGCGCCCCGGTGGCGCGGCGCCTGCCGGCACTGGAAGCCGCGCTGGCGGGACGCGCCCTGGGTACGGCGCTGGGCGAAGCGGTGAGCGAGGCGCACCTGGCGCCGCTGTCCCCGATCAACGACGTGCGCGCCGATGCCGTCTATCGGCTCGACGCCGCCGGCACGCTGCTGCGCCGGCTGCTCTCGGCGCTGGGCGCCGAGGCGGCCATGCCGTGAACGACCCGCGCCCACCCGCCGGGTCCATCGCCTTCACGGTGAACGGCGCGCCGGTGGCCGTGCGCGCGGCGCCCGCCGCGAGGCTGGCGGACGTGCTGCGCGACGAGCTGGGCCTCACGGGCACCAAGATCGGCTGCAACGCCGGCGACTGCGGCTCCTGCACGGTGCTGCTGGACGGCCGGCAGGTGTGCAGCTGCCTCACGCCCGTGGCACGGGCGGGCGGCCGCGCCGTCACCACCATCGAGGGCCTGGGCCACGACGGGCGGCTGGCGCCCCTCCAGGCCGCCTTCCACCGTCACCTGGGCGCCCAGTGCGGCATCTGCACGCCGGGCATGATCCTGGCGGCGGCCGATCTGCTGGGGCGCCACCCCAAGCCTACGGAGGCCCAGGTGCAGGACGGCCTGGGCGGCGTGCTGTGCCGCTGCACCGGTTACCGCAAGATCGTGGAGGCGGTGATGGACGCCGCCGACTACGCATCCCTGCCCGCCGCGCCGCCAGCGGGCGGCGCCCTGGGCGCGCGTGCCCTCAAGGCCGACGGCGTGGCCAAGGTCACGGGGGCCGACCGCTTCGGCGCCGATGGCATTCCCGCCGACGCCCTGTGGCTGCGGGTGGTGCGCTCGCCCCACGCCCGCGCCACCTTCACCCTGGGTGATCTGGACGCCGTGCGCCGCGCCCACCCGGGTATCGAGGCCATCCTCACCGCCGCCCACGTGCCGGCCAATGGCTACGGCATCTACCCGGACGTGAAGGACCAGCCGGTGCTGGCCGCGGGCGAGGTGCGCTACCGCGGCGAGGCAGTGCTGGCGCTGGTGGGATCGCGCGCCGCGGTGGAGGCGCTGCGCGACGACGCCCTGCCCATCCACTGGTCGGTGCAATCGCCGGTGGTGGGCATCGACGCCGCCATGGCCCCCGGCGCTCCGCTGGTTCAGGCGGCGAAGCCGGGCAATTTCCTCGTGGAGGGCCGGGTGCGCAGCGGCGACACCGCCGCTGCCCTGCAGCGCTGCGCCGCTGTGGCCGAGGGCCGCTTCGAGACCAGCTTCGTGGAGCACGCCTACATCGAGCCCGAGGCCGGCTGGGCGCGGCGCACCGGTGATCGCGTGGAGATCCACGTCACCACCCAGACACCGTTCATGGACCGCGACGAGGTGGCGCTGGTGCTCGGGCTGCGGCCCGAGCAGGTGCGCATCGTGCCCACGGCCTGCGGCGGCGGCTTCGGCGGCAAGCTCGACCTCTCGGTGCAGCCGCTGGTGGCGCTGGCGGCATGGCGGCTCGGGCGGCCGGTGGCCT
>DAIPHN010000045.1:18938-19165 GCA_036771335.1 Burkholderiales bacterium | reverse complement strand
CACGCAGCAAGACGTGGAGTCGCTCGCGCGCTGGTTCCTCATACTTTTCACCGGCCGGATGCTCAGAGGCGCGGTGCGCTTCCTGGCGCTGGAAGGGGATCCCATGAACGTCTACAACGTGAGGGAGAACATACCCGTCCGGATCACGTTCTTCGACATCAACGACAACCTGCTCGCGTGCGCTGCGCTGTTCCTGTCGGCGTGGCGCCGCGTGCAGGCGCCACGCG
>DAIPHN010000045.1:15391-18928 GCA_036771335.1 Burkholderiales bacterium | reverse complement strand
CGTTTTCGTAATGGAGCTCGCCCTTTTCACCATGGCGTTGTCCTTTCGCCGGACGGTGTGGATGGGGCTGCTGCTGGCGACCGCGGTGCTTCTGACCTCCCGGCAGTGGCCGCGCCGTACCGCGACGCTCGCGGGCACCCTGGCCCTGGCCGTTCCGGCCCTGCTGTTCGCCGCTTCGTCGAGGTTCGCCGAAACCGCCGGGGACGGCGCGGGCCGGCTCGCCGCGTGCTTTCCGGACGTGACGCGGCGAGGCATGCTGTCATTCGAAACCGGCCGCTTTGCCGAACTCACCGCCATGTTCAGGAGCATTGGCGATAACTGGCTGTGGGGGCTCGGGGCCTGGGGTGAGTTCGACGGCCGCTTCTACGGGGACATCGCCTACCATCAGGGCAACTATTCGTACGTGCACAGCGGGTTCGGGCACGTCTTTCTCAAGGCGGGCCTCATCGGGCTGCTGCTCTTCGGGGCCTTGCTAGGCGCCTTTGCGGTGTTCGCGCTGCGGCGCCGCGCCGAGGCGGCGGCTCGCCTGCGGCCGCTGTTCGAGACCTCCCTCGCAGTGGTGGCGTTCTCGTTGCCGAACCTGCTAGGAGGCACGCCCGTCATCGAACTTCGCACAATGGTGCTGCTCGGGGTCTTCCTGTCCCTGCCCTTTCTGGTGATCGGCCTCCGGGCGCGCGAACAGCCGGAGCACCGATGATGGGATTGCGCCGCAATGCCGCCGCCAATTTCTTCGGCGCGCTGATACCCGCGCTGGTGTATGTCTGGAGCGTCCCCCTGATGCTGGAGCAGCTCGGTGATCAGGGCTACGGGGTGTTCGCTCTGCTGGGCTCCATCGTGGGTTATTTCGCGGTCATGGATCTGAACATGTCGAGCGGCGCGCTCAGGTTCGTGTCCCACTTCCACGCCTCCAGACAGCGGGCCAGGGTGGACGAGGTCGTCACCTTTGGAGTGGCTGCCGCCGGCTTCGTCGGCTTGCTGGGCATGGCTCTTCTGATGGCTCTCGCGCCCTGGATAGTCTCGACCTTGGTCAACGCCCCGTGCGAGTTGCTCGACGAAGCCGCGGCGGCGCTGCGCTGCGCAGCCGTGGGGTTCCTGTTCTCGCAGATCGCGTCATTCCTCCAGGGGACCGTGCAGGCGCTGCAGCGCTATGACGTGAGCGGCGCCTTCGAACTGGTCTCCGGCATTGCGACTCCGGCGCTGACCGTGGCGCTGCTTGCCGGGGGTTGCCGCCTGGACCAGGTGATGCTCGCCCGCGGAGCACTCGCGGCCGTCAACGCCCTTGGTCTTGCGCTGGCCGTGCGGCACCTGCTGCCGGGGCTTGCTGCGCGCAAGGCGTCCCGTGCGGTGCTGGAGCGGATGGGAAGCTTCGTGAGCTATGCGTATCTCTCTCGCGTCGCCGCCCTCGCCTATGTGGAGGGTGACAAGCTCATCCTCGGGGCGATGCTTGGGCCGGTGGCAGTGGCGCTGTACGCCATCCCGCAGGCCCTGGTGTCGCGCATCTACGGCCTCACCTACCGCCTGGGCGCGGTAGTGATGCCCGCAGCCAGCACGCTCGAGGCCACGGGTCGGGAATCCGACTTGCGCCGCCTCGGGCTCGTGGCGGCCCGCTACACGCTCTATCTCCCCGCCGCCATCGCGCTGCTGCTGGTGATCTGCAGCGGGCCGCTACTGTCGGCCTGGCTGGCCGCGTCGCGCGCCGCCAGCGTCATGCCCATCCTCGTGCTGCTGCTGCGCGCGGCGGTGATCAACTCCATGACGAACGTGCCGTCACTGGTCACCGACGGGCTGGGCAAGACGAGGGTCACGGGGCTGTTCGCCATCACCCACGCCGTTGTGGGGTTCGGCGCCACGGTCGGGGGCATTCGCGTGTGGGGAGTCCAGGGGGCGGCCGCGGCCCAGCTGGCCACTAGCCTTGTGATGATGGCCCTTTTCAACGCGTATGCGGCGGGGCGCAGCGTGCCCTGGTCGCTGGCCTCCTATCTCAGAAGCAGCGTCCTGCCCAGCGTGCCTGTGCTGCTGCTGGCGGCGCTGGCGGCGTTTGCCGTTGTCGCGAACGCGAGCGGACGCGCCACGCTGGTGGCGGCCCCCCGGTTGCTGGGGCTGACGCTCGCGTACGGTTTCGCCGTGGTGCTGCATCCCGAGCATCGGGCGGTGGCCGTGCGCCGAATGAGGCATCCGGGATGGCGATAGCGCCCTCCGGGCACTCCGGTCAGGCAGACCCTCGTGATCTGGCAGCACCCATGAAGATTCTCATGGTGAGCGAAGACGTGCCTCAACCGAACCCCGGGGGCCTCGCGCGCCATGCGGTCGTGTTGTCCAACGCGCTCATGCGCGCGGGCCACGAGGTGCTGTTCCTCGGCACGGACGCTTTTCCGCCGGACCGTCCCAGGGAAGCCACGCGGCTGGAGTGCCCGTTTCGCGGCGTGATCACGCTGCGCAGGAGCGGCTGGAAGGAGAGGCAGCTCGGGTTCTTCAATTACGCGAAGCGCTGGTATCTGGCCCGGCGTCTGGCGCGCACGATCATCCAGCACTGCGCGGGCTTCGACGTTGTCCACTATCACGGACACCATCCGAGCGTCGGCAATTTCCTTCCCGAGACGCTCAACTTCGTCCAGACGCGCCACGACCAGGGCGCCGACTGCGTGACGAACCTCCGCTTCCGGCGCGGGGAGGTGTGCAACGCCCTGGATGCCCGCGAGTGCGCGGGTTGCCTGCGAGACCATCCGAACGCGCTTCAGGAGACCCTGTCCGGGGCCTCCGTGGCGGCCTTTCGCCGGGCGGTGAGCGCGGCGTTGCAGCGCCACAAGACCATCCACGTCAGCGAACTGCTCCAGCGGAACGCCCAGCGGGTGCTCGGCGGTGCGGAGGCCCGTCGTGAATGGGTCATTCACAACTTCGTCGACCTCCAGGCCCTCCGCGAGGCGATCCCGGCCGAGGACCCGCAGGAAGAGGGCTTTCTCGTGGTGGGCCGGCTGGACCCGGCGAAGGGCATCGCCGACTTCGCGGCGCGCTGGAAGTCGGCCGGCGCTGGAGCCGGAGCTAGTCTGCCGCTGCACGTGGTGGGGGACGGGATGGAGCGGCCGAGGATCGAGTCCATCGCCGACGGCGCTCGCGTCGTGTATCACGGACAGCAGCCCTACAAGCGCGTGGCGGGCATGGTGATCCGAAGTCGCTTCGTCGTCGTCCCCTCCCTCTGGGAAGAACCTTTCGGCACAACCACGCTTGAGTCACTGGCCCTCGGCAAGACCGTGCTGGCGCTCGACCGTGGGGGCACGCCGGAGCTGCGCCGCCACGCCCTCTACGAGAACCAGTTGCGGCTGTTCGACTCCCTCGAGGGGATTGTTGCCGAGGCATCGAGGATGGCGAGTCATCGCAGCCCGGTGGCGCCGCGCGCGGCCGTGAGCCGCTTCCGCTGGGGAGTGGACGACGCGGTGCCGGACATCCTGAGGGTCTATCGTGCTTGAGCGGGGAGCCCGCGCCGTCTGGCGTTATCCGGGGTTGGCACGGAGCGCCACCGGGCGCCAAGGAACGAATCGG
>DAIPHN010000045.1:13729-15381 GCA_036771335.1 Burkholderiales bacterium | reverse complement strand
CCCCGCCCTCCCCCCCTCCGCCCCCCCGCCCCGCGCCGGTAACCGCGCCTGGCGGCATCCGGTGCTGTCTCGGACCATATGAGGCGTGCAAGGCTCGCCTCGCGGCGGCGGAAACGTTACGGGCTCGTGCGCCGCGGGTGCGTGACGTGCAGACTGCCGAGGACATGGGATGAGCCAGGATCGAGCCGTGAACTGCGAGCCGCTGGTTTCGGTCGTCACCGTCTGCCTGAACGCGGCCCCCACCATTGCAGCCACCATGGAATCCATCCGCTGCCAGGCGTACCAGGATCTCGAATGGGTCGTGATCGACGGCGGCTCCACGGATGGAACGCGCGAGTTCCTCGAGCGGCACCGCGCCATGATTTCCCCTCTCGCCTCCGAGCGCGACGGCGGCATCTTCGATGCCATGAACAAGGGCGTGCGCGCCGCGCGGGGGCAGTGGCTGCTGTTCCTGAATGCCGACGATGAGCTAGCCGATCCGGCGGTGCTCCAGGACATGAGCCGGCACCTGCGCGGCGCCTGCGAAGGGGTGGCGGTGGGGGATGGAGACGTGCGTTTCACGGACGGCACGCGCACATGTTCGCGCAGGTTCGACTGGATCACCCGCAACAACCTGCTGTTTGGTGATCTGTGCCACCAGGCCGTGTTCGCAAGGCGTTCGGCGTTTCAGGCTCTGGGCGAGTTCGACGCGTCCCTCCAGTTGAACGGGGACTACGAGTGGCTGCTGCGTGTGTTCGCGTCTTGCTTCGAGGTTCGTTACGTGCCGCGCGCGGTGGCCACGTTCTTCGCTGTCGGCAGGCTCAGCCGCGACCTGCGCCGGCTGGTGGCGGTGCGGCGCGTGGTGCGCAGGCGCTTCGCGCCCAGGGCCGTGCTGGCGCGCGGCGCACTGAGGCTAAGGGGCGGGCTCAGGCTGCGCCGGTGGTTCGGGGAATCAACGTGAGCCCCACGCTGTTGACAGGCCGTTCGCATTGGCTCGGCGCCCTGGCCTGCCTGCTGTGGATGGTTCTCGCCAGCAGCGCCCATGCCGTGACCTATTACGTTTCGTCCGGCGGCAGCGACGACAGCGACGGCACGGCGCCGGAGAGCTCGGGGGCGGCGGGTCCGTGGAGGACCTTCGTCAACCTGGCGCGAACCAGACTGAGACCGGGGGACCAGGTCCTGTTGCGCTGCGCAGACCGGTTCGCGGGCCCGATCGCCCTCGAAGTGGATGGACCCGGCGGCGGGCCCTTCAGGCTGGGGCGCTACGGGCCGTGCGAGGCTGGACAGTTGCCGGTCATCGATGGCGCGAGGCGCGTGAGCGCGGTGCCGTCGAAGACGGACCGGGCGCTGCGGGTGGCTTCGCTGGAAGGCGACGTGGCGCAGGTGTTCTGGAACGACGAACCGGTTCCGGTGGCCCGCCACCCCCGCAGCGCCTATCTCGTGGTGGACGAAGGGGCCGGCAGCCCGTTGGGCGAGGTGCCCCTGGCGGGCGTTCCCTCCACTGACCTGGTGGGGGCGGGTGTCACGGCGCGCACGCACGCCTGGTTCATCGAAGAGCGTCGCGTGACCCGCGTTTCTGCCGGGGCCGCGGCGCTCGACCGACCCCTCCACTTACCCCTAGACCCAGGCTCAGGGTAATTCATCACGGGGCGGAAGTGGAAGAGAGGAAGCGC
>DAIPHN010000045.1:0-13719 GCA_036771335.1 Burkholderiales bacterium | reverse complement strand
GGGGGGTGCGGTGCATGCGGCGCCCCCGCCGCAAGGTATTCCGTTCTCTGTGGGCCCTCCGGTGTTCTTGCCGCGCCCGGGGCCCTCGACCGACCCCTCGACATGCCCCTAGACCCTGGCTCAGGGTATTTCTTCACGGGCCGGGCGTGGATGATCGGCAGCGCTCCCGCCGGGGGGATCGATCCGCAGGCGCGGTCGCTGGTGGTCAGGCCGCCGCTGGGCGCGGCGCAGCGCGGGCATCTGGCCGTTTCCCTGGCAGCACCCCTGGTGCGCATCGCCGCCCGCGGCACGGTCTACGTCGATGGCGTGGCCCTGGAACGTGCCGGGGGCATCGCCCTGGACATCTCCACTGCCGGTGCCGTGGACATCGACGGCCTGCAGATTCGCGACGCGGCCCTCGGCGGTATCCGGATCAGGGGCGCAAGCGCAGTGCGCGTGGAGCGGTGCAACATTCGCCGCGTGGGGGGCGACGGCATCCTGGCGCAGAGCAGCCGTTCGGCCGTGATCCGGTCCAACGTCCTGAAGGACATCGCCACAGGTCCGATGCCTCGGCCCGCGCTCGCCGCCATCAATGCCACGCAGGCGGCTGGTGCGTGGATCTCCGGCAACGCGGTCGCCAGCGCGGGCTACATCGGCATTCGCTTCCGGGACGGGGCCACCGTGGAGGGCAACCTCGTCGAGAGCGCCTGCGTGACGATGTCGGACTGCGGCGCGATCTACAGCTGGCGCGCTGAGCCGTCCGATCTGCCGTTGCCGTCCCTCGTGGCCGGCAACGCGATCGTCTCCGCCAGGGGCAATCACGAGATCAAGCCAGGGTGGCGCAAGGACGTGGCTGGTATCTATCTGGATGACCACGTGGCGAACGTCCGGGTGCAGGGCAACCTCGTCATCGGCGCGCGCCAGGGAATCTACCTCCACAACGCGGCGGGCAGCACGCTGGAGGGCAACGTCGTGCTGTGTTCGGACGAGGCGAGCTTGGCCGTGACGGTAGACAGCAACAACTACCCGCCGGAACAGGATCTCCAGAACGTCATCCGGGGAAACGGATTCCTCTTCCACCTCGGGGAAGAGGCGGTACTGATGATTCATCGGACGCGCAACAAGGTCTTTCGCTCGTTCGCCGACAACATCGTCACGGGCAAGCAGGATCTGCCCCCGGTATATCAGCTACTCAACGAGGGCTCGCCGCAGGATCCCCGGTACCGTCGCTCGCGGGTGCCCGTGGCCGCTCTGGCGGCAGAGGCCGAATCCAATGGAACCGAGCGGCCGCCCGCCGGTTTTTCGGCGAAGGCCGGCGAGATGTCCTGGCGCGTCGAGCGTGTTGAAACGGGCGTACGGGTGACGGAGGGGCGCGGCCGGTTCAGCGCGCTGCTGAGCGCCGATCCCGGCGGCGATCCCGGCCCGGTGGTGAAGCGTACGTGCCGCCTGTTCGGGGGGCCGAGGCCGGGCGAGCCTGGTACGGCCTGGCGGATCAACCTGTGTCACGAGGCCGGGTGAGCGATGCGCCCGGCGGAGGTAGCAGGGGTGACAGGGCCGTCCTCGGGACTGCGCCTGCTGGTCGTGGCAAGCGAGTTTCCCTACCCGCCGGTCAGCGGGGGCAGGACTGACATCTGGCGCAGGTTGCGCGCACTGCGGAGCCTGGGGGTGCGCATTTTCCTGGTCTCCTGGTACACCGAGGCCGAGGGGCGTCCGCCTCACGAGCATCTCGAAGCCGTGCGGGCGGTCGTCGAGGAGGTGCACGTGTTCCCGGTCTCCCTCCGGCCCGCGGCGCTGCTGCTTCGGCTGCTCGCATTGCCGGTCTACCCCGCGCACGCGAGCTCGAGATTGCTGTTCCCCGGACCATGGACGGCCCTGCTGCGCGGGGCCGCCGCCTTTCGGCCGGAGGCGATCCTGCTGGACGGACTCTACGGGTATGGGACGGCTTCAAGGCTAGCGCGGACGTTCCGGGTGCCCCTGTCCCTGCGCTCTCACAATGTGGAGCACGTCTACATCTCGCGTCAGGCTCGCGAAGCGCGGTCGATCCGCGCTCGGTTCGCGCTGTCCCTGGCCGCCGTCGGACTGCGCCGGTTCGAATCCGGGGTGCTGAGGCGTTGCTCGTGGGTGTACGACATCTCGCTGTCCGATCTGGACTACTGGTGTCGTCAGGGCGTATCTCGGATCTCCTGGCTTCCGCCGATCGCGCCGGCGCCCGATCCGGACGATGACGTGGTTGCGCGCAGTGTGGACATCCTCTTTTTCGGCAATCTCCACACGCCCAACAACGTGACGTCCGTCAGGTGGTTGCTGGCCGAAATCTTCCCGCGAATAAGGTCGCGCCTCGGAGAGGTGTCGTTGTGCATCGCGGGGTCGAATCCCACCGGGGAAATTGTGCAACTGTGCAGGTCGACCGCCGGTGTGGAACTGATCGCCAACCCGGCCGCACCCTCGCCCTTGTACAAGGCGGCGCGGGTTCTGGTGAACCCCGCCACGAGCGGCAGCGGAGTGCAGATCAAGACGCTGGAAATGCTCCACTACCGGGCACCCGTGGTGTCCACATCGGTTGGCGCTCAGGGGTTGCCCGATGACGTCAAGGCGCTCATGAGCATCGCGGACGACGCCGAGCGGTTTGCCGAGGCGGTCGTGGCGGCACTTGGGGGGGCGACGCCCTGCGCCGAGAGGCGTCTCGAGACGCTCAGGGTGTTCGGTATGGAGCCATTGCGCGAAATGGTGAGGCGGCTGCCGGCTGGCGACAGCGGTTCCGGGCGGGGCTGTGACTGACCGGTCCGGCGGCAGCCTCGGAGCGGCGCACGGCGACGCGCGCACACGCGGGCGGGGCCGGATCGGGGGCTGCCAGGTTTCGCGGGAACAGCCCGTGATTCCTTCAAGCGCCGGTTGCGGGTTTCGATACCGTCAATGGGTCCGAAGATCGCATGCCCCGCAGGGCTTGCCGCCGATCCGGGGTAGCGTGTCCCGCGGACATCGCTCGAAGCGGCCCCGGGTGCGCGCGTGAGCATCCTGAGGGAAACGCCGGAATCGGTGTCCGCCGAGGGTCTGCGCATCGGCATCGACCTTCATGTGGTGACCGGAAAATTCCAGGGGTCCCGCACCCATGTCATCGAGCTTTTTTCGCGCGTCGTCGCGCATTGCCCGGAAGCGCGCTTCTTCTGCCTGGTGGAAGACGTCGAGGCGTTCGGGCGCGACTATCCGAAGTTTGCGCGTCCGAACGTGGAGTTGATCCGGCTGCCGGCGTGCGGTCCTGTGAGAAGGCTGGGCATGGAGTTGCCGCGGCTTCACAGGGCGCTGCGCCTCGATCTGCTGCACATGCAGTATGTGGTCCCGGTCACCACCCGGCGCTGTGCAGTGACCATCCACGACGTTCTTTTCGAGAGCCACCCCGAATACTTTGGGACATGGTTCCGCCTCCGCTCGCGGGTCTTCATGCGCCTTGCCTCGCTTGTGGCCACCGACGTGTTCACGGTGTCCGATTTCTCCTGCCGCGAACTGGCGTGGCGTTTCCGGCTCGACCCGCGGCGTATCTGCGTCATTGCCAACGGGGTCGATTGCCAGCGCTTTCGTCCCGGTGCGGACGGAATCGAAACCATCGCGCGCCTGGGCCTCGATCCGGGCGGCTACATCCTGAGCGTCGGGCGGCTCGAACCCAGAAAAAATCACCTCACCCTCCTGGAGGCGTACATGAGTCTCGGCCCTGGGGCGCCGAAACTGGTGCTGGTTGGGCAACGTGACTTCGGCTTCAAACCTCTGTTCCGCGCCTTGCAGGACCCGGTCCTGGCGGGGCGCGTGCTGGTGCTGGAAAACGTGACGGACGATCAGCTGCCGGCCCTGTACAGGCACTGCGCCTTATTTGCCTATCCCTCCTTCGCGGAGGGTTTCGGCATCCCCCCGCTCGAGGCCATGGCCAGCGGCGCACCGGCCAACGTGGCGGACAACACCTCCCTCACGGAAGTCGCGGCCGGTGCCTGCGTCCTTGTGAAGGCGGAGGATGCGCAAGGCTGGGTGCGAGCGATGCGGCATTACCTGGAATCGGAGCCGCTGCGCCGGACGCACGCGGCGGCGGGGTTCGAGCGCGCCCGCGCCTATGACTGGGAAACGGCGGCGGCGCTGGTGGCCGGCCGGTATCGGGCGTTCGGCGAACGGATCGCAAGGCATCGCCGGTGAGCGCGTCATGGTGTTGAACCTCGCCCAGCTCCTGGCATGATGCGCCGGCTAAGAATCCTCGGCATCCGCGGCGTTCCGGCCGCGCCCGGCGGTTTCGAGACCTTCGCCGAGCACCTGTCTCTGTATCTCGTGTCCCGCGGCTGGGACGTCACCGTCTATTGCCAGGAGCAGGGCGCCGGCCCGCGCCGCGAGGATGTCTGGCGCGGCGTGCGCAGGGTTCACATCCCGGTACAGATGGGAGGTCCGGCGGGCTCCATGCTGTTTGACTGGAAGGCCATCGCCCACGCCGTCCGGTCGCCTGGTCTCTGCCTCACTCTGGGCTACAACACGGCGCTGTTCTGCGCCCGGCTCAGGCTCAGGGGCATTCCCAATCTCATCAACATGGATGGCATGGAGTGGGCCCGCGCCAAATGGGGGCCTTTGGCCAGGGGTTGGTTCTGGCTGAACGACTGGGCGGGCTGCTGGCTTGGCAACAGCCTGATTGCCGATCATCCGCGCATCGAGGCGCACCTGCGCACCCGGGTGGCGCCAGCGAAGATCACGATGATCCCGTACGGCGCGGAGGAGTTGGTGTCCGTGTCCGACGAGCCGGTCCGTAAACTCGGACTGGAGCCCGGCCGGTTCATGACCGTCATCGCGCGCGCCGAGCCGGAGAATTCCATCCTGGAGGTGGTCGAGGGCTTCTCCGCCATGCCGCGCGGAATCACCCTTGCCGTGCTGGGCGACTACGATCCTGCCAACGCCTATCACCGCCGGGTGCGCGCGCGGGCGGGCGCGGAAGTGGCGTTTCTCGGGGCGATCTACGACCGGGAAGTGGTGCAGGCGCTGCGCTTTCACTGCGTGGCGTATGTCCACGGCCATCGGGTGGGCGGTACCAATCCTTCTCTGGTGGAGGCCCTGGGAGCCGGTAATCCGGTGATCGCGCACGACAACCCCTACAACCGCTGGGTGGCGGGAGCGGCGGCGGTCTACTTTCGAAGCCCCGGCGGGTTTTCCGCCTGTGTGGCTGCGCTTGCTTCCTTCGAGCAGAAGCGCTCATGGCTGAGCGCTCGCGCCCGGGAGCGGTTTCGCGCCTCGTTCCAATGGCCGGATGTGCTCGCGCGCTATGAATCGTTGCTGCTTGAACAGCTCCCGCCAGCCAGCCGCTCCACGGGCCGGTGACGGGGCGCGCAGCCCGCCCGCCGGTGGCAAGGGACGGGCGACATGGTCAAAAGGGGCGCCGCCAGCCTTCCGCGTCGTCCCGCCGGGCACGTAAGGCTTGCGAGGCGCGCAAAAACGCATAACATCACGCCCCGCGCGAAGTCTCATGCCCCCACAAGCCCTCCCCCGCAATCAGGCATCCCCATGAAGAAACCCCTCACCGAGGCTCAGGTACTCGCCGCACCGGCCAAAGACTACATGAACGACGACCAGCTCGCGTTCTTCCGGCAGCGTCTCACCGACCTGAAGTCGGAGCTTCTGGAGAACGAGCGCGACACCAGCGAGCACCTGCGGGAAACCGAAGCGGCTAGCGATCCCTCCGACCGGGCTACCCAGGAGGAAGAGCAGGCCATCGAGCTGCGCACCCGCGACCGGGAGCGCAAGCTGCTCAAGAAGATCGACGAGGCTCTGCAGCGTATCGACGAGGGCACCTACGGCTACTGCAGCGAGACTGGCGAGCCCATCGGCGTGCGCCGGCAGCATGCCCGCCCCACCGCCACGCTCTCCATCGAGGCCCAGGAACGGCGCGAGCGCATGCGGAAGATGTACGGCGACTGAGTCGCGCCGCGCCGGGGAGGCCGGGTGGGAAGGCCTGCGTCGCGGCGTCGCATGAGGCGGCTCCGGTCCCACTCGACCCGAGGTCGGGGGGCGCCGGGAGTTTTTCCCGGCCCTTGCCGGTGTATTTGACACCCCGAGGATGTGGCCGAACAATAAGAATGATTCCTAACTAGTTCTCGTCCTTCCCGCGCCCTCGGGCGCCCCGTTCCAGGTCATTCATGAACCAGACTCCCTACGGTTTTGCAGCTTTCCTGTCCCAGTCCGACGGCGTCGGACTGACGGTGTTCGTCATCCTGCTGCTGATGTCCGTGGCGAGCTGGACGGTGATCCTCTTCAAGGGGTACCGGACCTGGACGGTGCGTTCCAGTGCCCGGGAGCTCATTGACAGCTTCTGGTCCGCCCCCAATCTGGCGCGGGCTGAGGAACAGCTTGCGAGCCGCGGCGACAATCCCTTCGCCGGGCTAGCTCTGTCCGGGATCACGGCCGCTGCCCATCACCAGCGCCACCAGGCTGGTCGGCTCGGAGATGCGCTGAACCTGTCGGAGTTCGTCACCCGGGCACTTCGCCAGGGCATCAACTCCGCCCAGGCGCGCCTCGAAACCGGGCTTTCACTGCTCGCCTCCGTGGGCAGTACGGCGCCGTTCGTGGGGCTGTTCGGCACCGTCTGGGGCATCTATCACGCGCTCATCGCCATCGGTGCGAGCGGTCAGGCGACCATCGACAAGGTGGCTGGCCCGGTGGGCGAAGCGCTCATCATGACGGCCCTGGGCATCGCAGTGGCGGTGCCGGCGGTGCTGGGCTTCAATGCGCTCACCCGCGGCAACCGGGTGATCCTGGCCGAGCTGGACGCCTTCGCCCACGATTTGCACGGCTTCCTGGCAACGGGTTCGCGCGTGGATGCCGCGGCCGCGGGCGCTCCTGCGCGCCCTGCCACCCGCTCCCCCCAGGCAGCCTGAGCCCGCCATGGCCTTCGGCACCTTCAACGACGGCGGCAGCCAGCAGCCCATGTCCGAGATCAACGTCACGCCGCTGGTGGACGTGATGCTCGTCTTGCTGATCATCTTCATCATCACCGCGCCGTTGCTCACCCACGGCATCAAGATCGACCTGCCCAGGGCCGCCAGCAGCGCCGCACCTGAGAAACCCGAGACCATCACGCTGTCGGTGGATGACGCGGGCAGGGCCTTCTGGAACGGCAAGGCGGTTAGCGACGCCGAGTTGCCCGCCATCATGGCCGAGGCCGCCAGGCAGCAGCCGCAGCCGGAGCTGCACCTGCGCGCCGATCAGGCCACCCGCTATCAGAAGCTTGCCGAGATCATGTCCCTGGCGCGCAATGCGGGCATCGCGCGCATGGGCTTCGTCACCGACCCCACGGGCTTCGAGCCCGCGCGCTAGGGGGGCGCGCCTGCGCTCGGCCAGGGGTAAGGGTGCTCGATCCGCTCGAACTCACCGGACGCGCCCGCAGCCACGTGGTGCAGCTGGACCACCCGAGTGTGGCTCTGCATCGTCAAGCGGCGGGGCCATTCCTGGAGATGCGCGCCGCTGCCGCCGCCGAGGGAATCGACCTGCGGCCCTCCAGCGGTTTTCGCGACTTCGCCAGCCAGTGCGCCATCTGGCGGCGCAAGTTCGCCGGGGAGCGGCCATTGCTCGATGCCGCTGGGGCCGAGGTGGATCGCGCGGGTCTCGATGCCGACGCGGTGATCGACCTGATCCTGCGCTGGTCCGCCGTGCCCGGTGCGAGCCGCCACCACTGGGGCAGCGAGATCGATCTCTTCGATGCCGCCGCCGTTGCGCCGGGCCATGGGGTGCAGCTCGTGCCCGCCGAGTACGCCGCCGGGGGGCTGTTCTTTCGCCTTCTTCAGTGGCTCGAGGCGCGGGCAGGCGAGTTCGGTTTTTTCCGTCCCTACCGGGATGACCTGGGGGGCGTTCTGCCCGAGCCCTGGCACTGGAGCTTCGCGCCCGTGTCCCTGGCGGCGCAGGCTTCGCTCACTCCGGCGCTGGTGGCGCAGGCGCTGGAAACCGTGGAGCTGCCGGGCCGGGAGGCCCTTCGGGCCCGGCTTGCGGCGCTGTTCGAGTCCCATGTGCTGGCGGTGGCGCAGCCCGGCGCCGGAGTCCGGCTGGCGTGAGCCCGGCGGCGAGCGTGTCTCGCCGCGCGATGTGATAGTTTTCGGGGGCGTGGCCCATCCAGGGCGCGCCCGCCCATGGATCCCCGCTCGCTTCATCGTCAGATCTCCGCCGCCATCGAGTCCGTGGTGCTAGGTCAGTCCGCGCCAGTGCGCAAACTGGTGGCGGCGCTGGTGGCTGGCGGCCACGTTCTGTTGGAGGATTTCCCCGGCACCGGCAAGACCACGCTCGCCAAGGCGATGGCTAGAGCTTTGGACGCCGACTTCCGGCGCGTGCAGTTCACGCCCGACCTGCTGCCCTCTGACATCGTGGGCGTGTCGGTGTATTCGCCCCACGACCAGCGGTTCACGTTCCACCGCGGCCCGGTATTCACCCACCTGCTGCTGGCCGACGAGATCAATCGCGCCAGCCCCCGAACTCAGAGTGCGCTGCTGGAGGCCATGGCCGAGGCGCAGGTGAGCGCCGAGGGCGTGCGGCACGCGCTGCCCGAGCCGTTCTTCGTCATCGCCACCCAGAACCCGGTGGAGTTCCACGGTACCTATCCGTTGCCCGAGGCGCAGCTCGATCGTTTCGCCCTGAAGCTGTCCCTGGGCTATCTGGACGCGCAGCAGGAGGTGGACCTGCTGTCGGCCCAGAACGACGGTCATCCGCTGGAGCGTCTGGCCCCGGTGGCGAGCGTGGCCGATGTGCTGGGGGCGCGGGCGCGCCTCGCCGAGGTGCGCGTCTCGCCGGCGCTCAAGCGCTACGTGGTGGACCTGGTGGGCGCCACCCGCGGCCACGGCGGGGTGGCCCTGGGTGCGAGCCCGCGGGCTTCGCTGGTGCTGGTGCGGCTCGCCCAGGCGCTGGCCGCCTTCGACGGCGAGGATTTCGTGTCCCCGGAGCACGTGCAGGAGGTGGCCGTGGAGGTGATTGCGCACCGTCTGGTGCTGGAGCGGGAGCAGCGCTTCTCCGGAGGCAGCGCCGCGGCCCTCGTGAGCGGCCTGCTGGAGACGGTGCCGGTGCCGTTGTGAGCACGGCGGCAGCCTTTTGGCGTCGTGCCTCCGGTGCGCCGCATGTGCCGCTGCGGGCGTTCAGGCGGGTGCACCGCTCCTCTGTGTGGGTGTCCCGGCGCTTTACCTTCGCCGGACTGTGGGTGCTGGGCCTGATGCTCGCAGGGTTCGTGTTTGGCATCGACGTGAACCGGACCATGGCCTTCCAGCTGTTCTCCATCGCCGTTGCGCTTATTGTGGTGGCGTGGATCGCAGCGGGGCGCTTCCGGCCCCGGCTGCGCATCGAGCGCCGGCTGCCGCCCCACGCCACGGCGGGCTGCCGGTTCGAGTACGAGTTGCTCGTGCACGATCAGGGTGGCCGGGGCCTGCCCGGCCTGCGCTTGAGCGACGACTTGCGCATCTCCTACCCGACTGCCGAGCAGTTCGCCCGCCTCGGCAGCGCCGAGGACCCGGCCGGCAACTTCTTCGACCGGCGGGTGGGCTACCCGCGCTGGCTGATGCTGCTGGACCGGTTGCGCGGCGGAACCATCGAGCCCGTCAATCTGCCGGCCACGCCCGCGGGCGGCACGGCTCGGGCGATGCTCGCGCTGGAGCCGCAACGGCGGGGGCTGCTGCATTTCGAAACCACAGTGCTGTTGCGCCCTGATCCGCTCGGCCTCGTGAATGCGGTGGCACCGTGCCCGGCGCCTCAGACGTTGCTGGTAGTGCCGCGCGTGCATCCCGTGCCGCGGCTGGTGCTGCCTGGCGCCCGCCGGCATCACCCGCTGGGCATGCAGACTGTGCTCGCGGTCGGCGAGAGCCAGGAGTTCCTGCAACTTCGCGATTATCGTCCGGGTGACCCGGTTCGGCGCATTCACTGGCCAAGCACGGCGCGCGCGGGGCGCCCCATCGTGCGCGACTCCGGCGAAGAGTGGTTCGCGCGACACGCGCTGGTGCTGGACACCTTCGAGCCTTGGCCGGACGCGGAGCGTTTCGAGGCTGTGGTGAGCGCCGCCGCGTCCCTTGCCGTGGGCCTCGATCCCGGGGATGCGCTGCTGGACGTAATGTTCGTGGAGGACAGGGTCGTGGCCATCACCACGGGCCGCGGCCTGGAAGCGTCCGGGGTGCTGCTGCGCGAACTGGCCGAGGTGGCCCCGTTGCGCGATGGCGCCTTCGACACCCTTTCTGGCCACGTACTGCGCCATGCGGGGCGGCTGTCAGCCTGCATCCACGTGCTTCTCTGTCTGGACGAGCCTCGGGCAGCGCTGCTGCGAAGCCTGCACGCCAGCGGCGTCGCCCAGCTGGTGCTGCTGGCGGGTCCCGAAGCCGCTGCCGCGGCGCCCGCCGGCGTTCCGGTGCATCGCCTCGATCCATCCCGGCTCGCCGAGTCTCTGGCCGCCATTCCCACGGACTTGGGTTGACCACGTCGCTCTTGCTGGTGGCCCTCGGCCTGCTGTTCTGGGGCTGGGCGAGCGGACTGTGGTGGGCCGCCGCGGGGCTTGCGCTGGCGGCGGAGAGCCCGCGCCTGGTGCGGGCGCGATGGGACTTCGATCGGCGCGACTACGAACGGGTGGCTGATCTGTGCAGCGTGGGCTTCCTGTTGTTCGTCGCCTGGCGGTGGCTGGCTGTCAGGCATGGTGCCGAGGGGATGCTGGAGGCGCTGGTGTTGCTGCCGGTGCTGTTCTTCCCGCTGCTGTTGCTGCAACGCTACGGCGTCACTGGGCGTGTGCCGCTCTCGGCGCTGTTCTGGTCCATGCGGCGCCTGGGGCCCGCGGCGGGTAACCCGCCGCGGGCGCACATCGACCAGGGCTACTTCGCGCTGTGCCTGTTGTCCGCCGCTTGCGCCAATCCGCGATCGCCGGTTTTCTTCGCGGCGGTTGCATCGCTGAGCGCCTGGGCCTTGTGGCCAGCGCGCGGCGCCGGGCGCCGCGCGCTGGCCTGGGCGGCCGCTTTTGGCGCCGCGCTCGCGCTTGGATGGGGGTTGCAGTTGTCGCTGGTCGCGGCGCAGGCGCGGGTGGAGCAAGTAGCGCTGGAGTACCTGCGCGATCATCTCTTCGGAACCACCGACGCCTTCCGGGCCGATACGGCCATCGGCGAGATCGGCCGGCTCAAGCTCTCCGACCGCATCCTGTGGCGCCTGGAGGGAGCGGCATCGGGTCCGCTGCTGTTGCGGGAGGCCGCATACAACAACTTCGCCAGCGACACTTGGCACACCCAGCTGGCCGAGTTCCGGCCTCTGTCGCTGCAGGGTGAGGCGAGCTGGGTGATCGCTCCCGGTGGTGACCACCGTCTGCGGCTGTCGGGCAGCCTGCGCCGCGGCCGCGGCGTTTTGCCGCTGCCGCCTGGCGCCGTGCGGCTTGACGCACTCAATGTGGGCCGTGTCGAAGCCAACCAGCTCGGCGCCGTGCGCGTGAGCGATGGCCCGGCGATGGTGTCCTTCGAAGCGCTGTGGGGCGAGGTTCGAGGCGCGGAGCACCCGCCGTTTGCGGCCGATGCCGCAGTGCCGGCGCGGCTGGCGCCAGTGGTGCTGGCGGCGCTGGCCCAAGCGGGCGGCGTCGAGGGCAGTGCCCGCGAGCGGGTCTCCGCTGTCGCCCGCTGGTTTCATCGCGAATTTTCATACACAACGCGGCTCGGCAGCCCGGGAGAGAGTCGCAGCCTCGAGCAATTCCTCACCAGGGACAGGCGTGGTCACTGCGAGTATTTCGCCACGGCAGCCGTGCTGATGCTGCGCGCGGCGGGTGTTCCGGCCCGCTACGCGACCGGGTATCTTGCGAACGAGTGGAGCGATCTCGAGCAGGCGCTGCTGGTGCGCGCGCGCCACGGGCACGCCTGGGCACAGGCCTGGGTCGACGGGCGCTGGGAGGATGTGGATGCCACCCCGCCGGGCTGGTTCGCGGCTGAGGCTGCCGAGGCCGCCCGGTGGCGGGGCGCCGTTGACTTGCTGTCCTGGCTGGGGTTCCGTTTCGAGCGCTGGCGGGCCGGCGGCGAGGAAAGCAAGGACAGCGTGCTGGATGCGCCCCTGCTGGTTGCGGCGGCCCTGCTGGTGTCCTGGATGGGCTGGCGGATGGCTCGCGGCCGCCGGACCGTGGCGTCCCCCGCCGCCGCCAGGCAAGGCGCCTGTGCGGCGCAGTCAGCCTCGCCCCTGGAGCCGCTGCTCCGGCAGTTGGCCACGCTTGGCTACGAGCGCCCCCCCGGCATGCCAGTGCGGCGCTGGCTGGCGCAGCTGCCGCTGCCGCAGCAGCATGAGGCGCTGGCACGGCTCGCCGCAAGGTACGCGCGCTGGCGCTTCGATCCTGCCGTGCAGCCGGCGGGTGAGGCCGAGGCGCTTGCCTCGGAGGCGCAACGGCTTGCGCAGTCCTTCGAGCCGCCGGGGAAGGCTCAGGGCTAGAAGCGCTGCGTCGTGCATGCAGTAGGCATGGCGGTACCTTTCGCCCGTAGCCTGCCGCCTGCAAGCAATCCCGTCGTCTTCGCAGATGTTTCCCGCACCGTTACCGGGTGGTTGAACCGGCAGGCGTCGGATGCGCCCTTGGGGCGCCGCCCGCGGGCCGCGTCCATTGCCCCGCACGCGGTTTGCCCTGGCAGGACGCCGAGGAGATCCCCCGGCGCTCGTGACCCGTGCCGTCGTGTCGGAAGGTGGCGTATTCCACCGGCAGGCCGGTTTCCTCGCCGGCCACCGCAGGCAAGGCAGGATCGTTGCGCCGAGTGCCGGTGATCACGACCCGGGTGGTTGAAGTTGCCGGGCCGGACGGCCCAGCAGCTCGGGCGGCAGCGCGAGCAGCAGCAGGCCCACGCAGATCAGCGCCATGCCCGCGCCTTCCGCTGCTGTCGGCCGCTCGCCGTACTGCAGCCATGCGCCCGCCACCCCGAGCACCGGCGTGGCGAGCGTGCCCATGCTGGCGATCCCCGCCGGCAGGCGCTTGAGGGCAAAATAGAACAGCATCCACGCCGCGGCCGATGCCAGCACCGACATGTAGAGCAGCGTGGCGAGGAACAGCGGCGTCCAGTGCACCGGCGGCGTACCGAACGTGTGGCCGGCCGCGAACATGAGCAGGGAGCAGGTCAGCATCTGCCAGAACGTCAGGGTGAGCAGGTCGGAGCGGATGCGCCCCTGGGTGCTCTTCACGAGCACGATGCTCGCGCCCCACGAACAGCCTGCCAGCAGGGCGAGCAGGCTCGGCGCCAGGCCGCCCAGGTGCAGCGGGTCCACCAGCACCACCAGGCCCGCCGCCGCCAGGGCGATGGCGCCCCATTGCCGGGCGTGCATGCGCTCGTGCAGGAACAGGCGCGCGAACAACACCGTCCAGAAGGGCATGGTGTAGCACAGCACCGCCACCTTGCCGGTGCCGCCCAGCTTGAGCCCCCACAGCGTACCGGTGAAGTTGGCGGCCAGCATGACTCCCAGCAACCCGGCCAGCCACCACTCGCCGCGCGGTACGCCGATGCCGCGGCCCAGCCAGCGCAGCACCGGCAGCAGCGCGACCGCGCCCAGCAGAAACCGCCAGGCCGCCGAGTCGGTGGGCGAGGCGTCCTGAAGGCTGGCCTTCATCACCACCCAGTTGTATCCCCAGATGAGCGACACGAGGCCCAGGGCTGCGGCGGCGCTGCCGCGGCCGGCGGGGCGGGAAAAGGCTTCGGCCCCGAGGGAACAGGGCGTGGAGGGGGGCCACGGATTGTACCCCGGCCGGAAGGGGTGTGGGGGGGATAAGACGGCACC
>DAIPHN010000044.1:12677-19494 GCA_036771335.1 Burkholderiales bacterium | reverse complement strand
GGTTCGCCGTCAGGGTGCCGGTCTTGTCGCTGCAGATCACCGTGACCGAGCCGAGCGGTTCCACCGAGGGCAGATGGCGCACGATGGCCCTGCGCCGGGCCATGCGCCGTACGCCGATGGCCAGCGCGATAGTGACGATGGCGGGCAGCCCCTCGGGAATGGCGGCCACGGCAATGCCCACCACCGACAGGAACGCATCACCCGTTTCCAGGCCCCGCGCCAGCGCCACGGCGAACACGAGCGCGGCCGCGCCAAGAATGGCGACGGTGAGCTGCCGGCCGAACTGCGCCAGCCGGCGCGTGAGTGGCGTTTCCAGCGCCGTGACGCCCGCCACCATCCCCGACAGCCGGCCCAGCTCCGTGGCCGCTCCCGTGGCCACCACCACACCCACGCCCGTACCCCGGGTCACCAGCGTGCCCGACCACGCCATGCCGGCGCGCTCGGCCATGGGCGTCCCGGGCGCAACCGCCGCGGTGGTCTTGTCCACGGGCACCGACTCGCCGGTGAGCGCCGATTCGTCCACCGACAGGCCGCGCACTTCCATCAGGCGCAGGTCGGCGGGCACGCGCTCGCCAGCCTCCAGCCACACCAGGTCGCCGCGCACCAGGGTTGCCGCATCCAGCGTGAGCCGCCGGCCATCGCGGATGGCCACCGCCAACGGCGCCAGCATGGCGCGGATCGCCCCCAGCGCCCGCTCGGCGCGCGCCTCCTGCACGAAGCCGATGAGGGCGTTCAGCACGATCACCGCGAAGATCACGGCGGCATCGGTGACATGCCCCAGCGCGAGCACCACGGCGCCCGCCGCCAGCAGCACCACCACCAGCACATCGCGGAATTGAGACAGCAGGCGGCGCAGCCATCCCGCCGAGGCGGTTGCTTCGAGGCGGTTGGGGCCGTCACGGGCCAGCCGGCGCGCGGCCTCGTGGGCCGTCAGGCCCTGGGCATGGGTGCCGGCGCGTTCCAGTACCTCGGGAAGATCGACGCAGTGCCAGGCGATGCTGCCGGAGGATTCCATGGCGCCATTGCCTTCAGGGAGACGGGTTCACCGGGCGCCGCACGGCACGGATGGCCGCGTGCCGAAGGCGCTGCTCAGCCCACCACCACCACATGCACGCGGAAGGGGCCATGGGCGCCGATCTGCAACTGCCCTTCGATATCGGCGGTGCGCGAGGGGCCGGACACAAAATTGACCGCGCGGGGCAACGCGCCCGTCTCGCGCCGGGTCCTCGCCCAGGCCTCTTCCATAGCCGGCTCGATACGATCGGCCGGCACGATGGCCACGTGGGTTTCGGGCAGCAGGCTGGTGACGGGGTGCGTGTCGGGCCCGGAGAGCAGCATGAGGGTGCCGGTTTCGGCGATGGCCAGGTGCACGCCGGTGATGCCCACCAGGTCGTCGCCGAGCGCGGGGCGGGCCTGCACGTGCATGCCCGCGGCGTCCCAGGGCAACGCCGCCACGGCGGGCCACGCGGCCGCCTGGAGCGCCAGCCCCTTGCCGGACAGGAAGGTGCTCACCGAACCTGGCACATCCTCCAGGCGCGCGACACGGGCCACGGTGCTGGACATGCGCTCGCACTGGCCCAGGAACCGCTCCACCAGATCGCCCTGCACCGCCGGGCGTGGGCCCACGGTGCGGGCGCGGATGCGCTCATCCACGCGCCGCGCCTCCTCGGCCGTGGGAACCGCTCCGGCCTGGCGCGCCTCGCGCACGCGCCGCAGGATGTTGTCGCGCGCGCTCACCGCGGCCGCCGCGCGTACAGCTCGCGGAAGGTGCGGCCCTGGGGGGCTGGAAAATCGCGCTCGTCCGTCCACCCGCCCCCGGGCAGGCGGCCGATGGCACGCCGCTCACCGCCCAGGACCCGGCCCAGGCGCGCCGCGAGGCGCGTGGCAAGGGCGTACAGGGCCGGCCGCAGGGCAAGCCAGCCCCACAACCGCAAGCCCGCACGCTCCCAGCGCGGCCTCAGCCCCGCCTCCACCTGCTTCTCGCGCAGCTTGCGCATCAGGTCGGGCAGGGGGATGCGCACCGGGCACACCACCCCGCACTGGTTGCACAAGGTGGCGGCATTGGGCAGGTCCACCGCGTTCTCCAGGCCGATGTAGCTGGGCGTGAGCACCGAGCCGATGGGCCCCGGGTAAACCCAGCCGTAGGCGTGCCCGCCGATGTTCTGGTAGACGGGGCAGTGGTTCATGCAGGCACCGCAGCGGATGCAGCGCAGCGCCTCGCGCATGTCGCTGCCGAGCACCGTGGAGCGGCCGGCATCCACCAGCACCACATGCATCTCCTCGGGGCCGTCGGCGTCGCCCTCGCCCTTCGGGCCGGTGGCGAGCGTCACGTAGTTGCTGATGGACTGGCCGGTGGCCGAGCGGGTGAGCACCCGCAGCACGCAGGCCACGTCCTCCAGCGTGGGGATCACCTTCTCGATGCCGGTGATGGCCACGTGCACGCGCGGCATCGTGGACACCATGCGGCCGTTGCCCTCGTTGGTCACCAGCACCACCGAGCCCGTCTCGGCCACCAGGAAGTTGCCGCCGCTGATGCCCATGTCGCCGCTCAGGAAGTGGCCGCGCAGCACCGCACGCGCCTCCATGGTGAGCTCGGGGATGCCGGTCTTGCGCGGCGTGCCGTGGTGCTGATGAAACAAGTCGGCCACGTCCTCGCGGGTCTTGTGGATGGCCGGGGCGATGATGTGGGAGGGCGTTTCGCCAGCCAGCTGGATGATGTACTCGCCCAGGTCGGTTTCCACCACCTGCAGGCCCTCGGCCTCGAGGGTGGCGTTGAGGTGGCTCTCCTCGCTCACCATGGACTTGGACTTGATCACCTTGCGCACGCCCGCCTCGCGGGCGATGGCGGCCACGATGCGATTCACGTCGGCGTGGGTCTCAGCCCAGTGCACTTTCACGCCGCGGCGCGTGGCCTCGGTCTCGAAGCGCTCCAGCCACACGTCGAGATCGGCGAGCGCGGTGTCGCGGATGGCAGCGGCCGCGGTGCGGATGTCTTCGAGTTCGGGCAGCTCGGACATGGCGCGGGTGCGGGCCGCAGCCAGGTTGAAGTTGCGCATGGCGCGCTGCACCTTGGCGTCGTGCAGCTTGGCGCGGGCGCGGCCGGAGAAGGTGCCCCCCTGCGGTCTGGCGGTGCCCGGCCCGCCGGTACCCGAAAAGGCTTCCTGGGCGGACTCAGTCATCTTCCACTCCCGCCAGCACCTCGGCCACGTGATAGACGCGGGTACCCTCGCCGCGGCGCTTGATCCGCCCCTCGATGTTGAGCATGCAGCCCAGATCGCCCAGCACCACCGCGTCGGCCCCCGTGGCCGCCACGTCGTCGCACTTGCGATCGGCGATGCGCGCGGAGATGTCGCCGTACTTCACCGCGAAGGTGCCGCCGAAGCCGCAGCAGTACTCGGGGGTGGTCATCTCCTTGAGCGTGAGGCCGCGCACGCCCGCCAGCAGCGCGCGGGGCTGTGACTTCACTCCCATTTCGCGCAGTCCGGAGCAGGAATCGTGGTAGGTGACGGTGCCGGCGAACTGGCCCGGCACCGTAGTGAGGCCGGCCACGTTGACGAGGAAATCGGTGAGTTCACGGGTGCGCGCCACCACGCGATCCAGCGCCGCGCGCTCCTCGGGAAACTCGGCCAGCAGCTCCGGGTAGTGGGCGCGAATCATGCCGCTGCACGAGCCCGAGGGCAGCACCACGTGGTCGCAAGCCTCGAACTCGCGGATCATCTTGCGCGCCAGGGCCTGGGCGGCGGAGCGGTCGCCAGAGTTGTACGCCGGTTGGCCGCAGCAGGTCTGGCCGGCGGGCACCACCACTTCGCAGCCCGCGGCCTCTAGCAGCTTGAGAGCGGCGAAGCCGATGCGCGGGCGCATCAGATCCACCAGGCAGGGCACGAACAGGCCGACGCGCAGGGGGGGTTGAGGCATGGACTGGAGTGTTTCGGATGCGGCGACGGGGAAGCCAGCCGGGGTTTGGAAGCGCACGAAGACGAGCGCTCGAAACTCGACCGGACTATAGCATGCGACTCCCGGCCCCGCGGCCCCTGGCGGGCCTCGATCGGCATCGCTCGCGCCGCGCCGCCATCGTCTAGAATCAGCTGGTCATCCAGGCAGACACCCCCACCCGTGCCCCCCGCTGAAGCGAAGAGCTCGATACAGGTGATCGAGCGCATGATGGAACTGGTGGACGCCCTCGCCTCCCAGGCCGAACCCGTCAACCTGAAGCGGCTCGCCGAGCGCACGGGGCTGCATCCGTCCACGGCCCACCGCATCCTCGCCGCCATGGTGGAGCACCGCATTGCCGACCGCATCGAGCCGGGCACCTACCGGCTGGGCACGCGGCTGCTGGAACTGGGCCACATCGTGAAGTCCCGTATCGACCTGCGCGCCGAGGCGCTGCCGGTGATGCAGGCCCTGCACGAGGAACTGCGCGAGACGGTCAACCTGTCGGTGCGCCAGGGCGACGAGATGGTGTATGTGGAGAGGCTGGTGGCCGACCGCCAGGCCATGCGCGTGGCGCACCTGATCGGCGCGCGGGCGCCGCTGCACGTCACCGCGGTGGGCAAGCTGTTCCTGGTGGAGGACGGCGCCGAGGCCTGCAAGGCCTACGCCCTGCGTACCCGTCTGGAGGGCTTCACCGCCAACACCATCCGCGACCTCGCCACCCTGGGGCGCGAACTGGACAAAGTGCGCAAGGCCGGCTTCGCCTTCGACCACGAAGAGGCCGAGCAGGGCGTGTCGTGCGTGGGGGCGGGCATCCGCGACGACGAGGGCCGTCTGGTGGCGGGCCTGTCGGTGTCGGCCCCCGCCAACCGGTTGGACAAGGGCTGGGGCCCGCAGCTGCGCGAGGCGGCGCAGCGCATCTCCCGCGCCATCGGCTGGCTGCCGCGCTGAGGCGGCGGCGCGCCCCGCCGGGGGCTAGATGCGGGCGCGGCTGGAGCGGGAGGTGCCGGAGCGGGCCTTCACGGCGCGGCTGGAGCGCGCCGGACGGGCGTCGGCCACGCGGGTGGTAGACGCGCCGGTGATTTCGTACTCGATCCACTGCTTGATGCGGTTGGCGTCCGCCACCCGCGACAGCTTGCCCCAGGAGTCGAGCAGCACGATGATCACCGGCCGCGCCGCGATGCGGGCCTGCATCACCAGGCAGCGGCCCGCCTCGGAAATGTAGCCGGTCTTGGACAGGCCGATGTCCCAGTTGCCGCTGCGCACGAGGCCGTTGGAATTGCTGAAGGCCATCAGCCGCGAGCGGGTGGCCCCCGTGTCCACTTCCACCACGTGGGAGGTGGAGGTGCTGAAGTCGCGGATCAGCGGGTAGCGCATGCCCGCCTCCACCAGCCGCACCAGGTCCTGGGCGGTGGAGACGTTGCCAGGGTTCAGGCCGGTGGAATCGACAAAGCGCGTGTCGCGCATGCCCAGGTCGCGGGCCTTGCGGTTCATGCCCTCCACGAAGGCGCCGATGCCTCCAGGGTAGTTGCGGCCCAGCGCCGAGGCGGCGCGGTTTTCCGAGGCCATGAGGGCCAGCTTGAGCATCTCGCCGCGCGTGAGGGCGGTGCCCACCTGCAGGCGCGAGCGCGTGCCCTTGACGAAATCCAGGTCCTCGTTATCCACGTACAGCGGCTCGTCCAGCGGCAGGCGCGCATCCAGCACCACCATGGCGGTCATGAGCTTGGTGATGGAGGCGATGGGCGTGACCGTGTCGGTGTTCTTGGAGAACAGCGCCGTGCCCTCCTGCTGGTCCACCACGATCACCGAACTGGAGGCGAGCCGCGGCGCGCGGTCCTGGCTGGCCGCCGCGGGCACGGCCGCCAGAAGCGGCAGCAGCAAGGCAGCAATGGCGATTTCCCGCATGAACGAACCTCCTGGTGATGCTTCCGCCCCGGGCACCGTGCGCCGGGAACGAGCGTTCCGGGCCCGAAGCAATGACCGCGCCAGCGGTGAGGAGGCGGACCGGAGCGCCGGCTCAACCCGGAGGGCGAGAGTGCTTCTCCGCTGGTGAGCTAGCGAGCGCACCCTAACAAAAAACCGCCGCGGCGCCAACCGCGGCAGAGGCGGCGGCAGGCCTCACGCGCCCTTTCTCCCGTCACCGCCCCTTGCCCTCCTGGCCATTGCCCGAGGCCGTGGCGCCGAACAACAGCGGCAGCAGCAGCAGCGTGAACAGGGTGGCGGAGATCACGCCGCCCACGATCACCACCGCGAAGGGGCGCTGGGTTTCCGAGCCGATGCCCCGCGACAGGGCCGCGGGCAGCAAGCCGAAGCCGGCCATGAGGGCGGTCATGATGATGGGCCGCAGCCGCTCCACGGCGCCTTCGAGCACCGCTTCGCCCACCTCGGCACCATCGCGAATGCCCTCCATGAAGCGCTCCACCATGATCACGCCGTTCTGCACCGAAATGCCGGCCACGGCGATGAAGCCCACCGCCGCCGACACCGACAGGTGCAGGCCCGACACCGCCAGCGCCGCCACCCCGCCCACCAGCGTGAAGGGCACCATGGCAATCACCAGCAGCGCCTGGCCCATGGAGCGGAAGGCCCAGAACAGCAGCACGAAGATGCCCAGCACGGACAACGGCACGATCACCTTCAGGCGATCCATGGCGCGGCGCTGGTTCTCGAACTGTCCGCCCCAGGTCATGGTGTAGCCCGGAGGCAGGTGCACCCGCTGCGCCACCTTGGCCTGGGCCTCGGCCACGAAGCTGCCCTGGTCGCGGCCGCGCAGATTGGCCTTGACGGAGACGTTGCGGCCGCCCGCCTCGCGGGAGATGCGCGCCGCCCCCTGGCGGACTTCTACGCGGGCAATCTCGCCCAGCGGGATGGTTGCCCCGGCGCCGCC
>DAIPHN010000044.1:0-12577 GCA_036771335.1 Burkholderiales bacterium | reverse complement strand
CGAAGGCGCGGTCGCGCTCGTAGAACGTGGCCACCGCCACCCCGCCCAGGGCCGCCTGCACGGTGCGGTTCACGTCACCGGCCTGCAAGCCATAGCGGGCGAGCCGCTCGCGGTCGAGGTGGATGTCCAGTTCCGTGGCCCCGCCCACCTTGATGGCCGCCACGTCCGCCGCACCGCGGATGCCGCCGATCACCTCCGCCACCTGCTCGGACTTGTCCTCCAGCACATCCAGGTCGGGACCGAAGATCTTCACCGCGATCTCGCCCTTCACCCCGGACAGGGCCTCTTCCACGTTGTCCTCGATCACCTGGGAGAAGTTGGTGGGCACCCCGGGCATGGCGCGGATGCGCTGGGACATATCCGCCACGAGCGGTTCCTTGCCGGGGAAGCGCCAGCCCGCGCGCGGCGTGAGGCTCGCCATGATCTCCATGTTGTTGGGCCCCTTGGGGTCGGTGCCGTCGTCGGGGCGGCCCACATGGCTCACCACGTTGGCCACCTCGGGGTAGCTGCGCAGGATGGCGCGCACCTCGCGCTCCACCTCCTTGGTCTTGTCCAGGGCCGTGGAGGGCGGCAGGGTGATGGTGAGCCAGATGTTGCCCTCGTCGAGCTTGGGCAGGAACTCGCTGCCCAGCAGCGGCACCGCCGCCATGGCCGCCGCCAGCACCGCGAGGCTCGCACCGATCACCGCGGCGCGGCGCCGGCCCGCGGCCAGCAGCCCGCGGCGGTAGGCCTCGCGCAGCGCGTTCATCCAGCGGCTGTGGCGCTCGGCCATGTCGGCGTGGCGCACCGCCCAGGTAAGCAGCGCCGGCACCAGCGTGAGCGTGAGCAGGATCGAGCCCAGCAGCGCGAAGGACAACGTGTAGGCCATGGGCGAGAAGATCTTCCCCTCCACCCGCTGGAAGGTGAAGATGGGCAGGAAGGCCAGGATGATGATGGCCTTGGAGAACAGGATCGGCTGGCCCATGGACAGGGCGGTGTTGCGCAGCGTGTGCATGCGCGAGGCAAGCCCTTGCGCGTGGCCCTCGCCGCGCCCCACGGCCAGCCGCACCATCAGCGCCTCCACCAGCACCACGGCGCTGTCCACGATGATGCCGAAGTCCACCGAGCCGAGCGAAATCAGGTTCGCCGACACGCCGCGCAGGTCCATGAGCACGAAGGCCCACAGCAGCGCCAGCGGGATGACGCTGGCCACAATGAGCGCCGCGCGCCACTCGCGCAGGAACAGCGCCAGGATGGCCACCACCAGGCCCGCCCCCACCGCCAGGTTCTCGGTGACGGTGTGCACCGTGTGCCGCACCAGCTCGGTACGGTCGTAGTAGGGCACCAGGCGCACGCCCGGCGGCAGGGTGGCCGCCAGCTCCGCCAGTCCGCGGCGCACGTTGCCCACCACCACCGTGGCGTTCTGCCCCTTGGTCATCTGCACGATGCCCTGCACCACGGAATCGGCGTCGTTGAAACCCACGATCCCCGAGCGCGACCGGCTGCCCACAGCCACCTCCGCCACGTCGGCCACGAAGATGGGGCTGCCGCCGCGGGCGCTCACCACCGTACGGGCAATGTCGGCGGTGCTGCGGAACAGGCCGAGGGAGCGCACCACCAAGGCCTCGTCGCCGCGCCGGATCACGCCGCCGCCGGCGTTGCCGGTGCCCTTGGACAGGGCGGTGGCCAGATCGTCCAGGGACACGCCGAACTTGCGCAGCGCCTGGGGATTGACGCGCACCTGGTACTCCTTCACCGCGCCGCCGAAGCTCACCACCTCCACCACGCCCGGCAGGCGCCGCAGCGCCGGCCGGATCACCCAGTCCTGCAGGGCGCGCACCTCGGTGACGGGCATCTCCGGCGGCGCCTGCACCACGTAGCGGTAGATCTCGCCCACGGCGTTGGTGAGCGGCGCCAGGGTGGGCACCACGCCCGCGGGCAGGGTGACGTTCTGCAGCTTCTCCAGCACCTGCTGGCGGGCGAAGTAGTCATCGGTGCCATCGGCGAAGGTGACGGTGACCACCGACAGCCCGAAGATCGACACCGAGCGCACGTTGGTGAGCCGAGCCACGCCGGTCATTTCGCGCTCGATGGGCGCCGACACGGCGCGCTCCACCTCCTCGGGGGCCTGGCCGGGCACCTGGGTGACCACCTGCACCTGCACGTCCTGCACGTCGGGAAAGGCCTCGATGGGCAGGCGCAGCCAGGCGAACCACCCGCCCACGGCCAGCACCACCGCCGCCGCCACCACGAACACGCGCTGCTGCAGCGCGAAGGTGACCAGACGCTCGATCATGGCGCCTCGCGGCCGGCGCCGGCGCGGCCGTGGCCCGGGCTAGGGCAGGCCCGGACCGCCCCTGGCTTCACGCCTGGTGCAGCCGCGGCGGGCATGGCGGAGGGCGTCACCGACGCACGGGCGCTCAATTGCCTTCGAGCTCGCTGTTGAGCAGCAGCGCCCCGGCGCTCACCACCCGTTCTCCTGGCGCCACGCCCTCGGACAGCCAGGTGGTGTCGCGCCCCTGCAGCGATGCCGTCACCTTGCGCCGCTCGAACACCCCGGGCGCCTTTTCCACGAACACGAAACTCGCCACGCCCACCGTGAGCACCGCCGCATTGGGCAGGCGCACGCGCTCGCGGCCGCTGCCCGCCAGGGGCACGACCCGCGCGAACATCTCGCCGCGCAGCAGCCGCTCGGGATTGTCGAGCGCGGCACGCACCTGCACCCGGCGCGTGAGCGCGTCCAGCACGGCACCCACGTCGATGACGCGGGCGCCGAAGCTGCGCCCGGGAAAGGCATCCACCTCCACCGACACCGCCTGACCCGGCGCGAACACACCCAGGTGCTGCTCGGGAACATCCACCACCACCCACAGGCGCGCCGGGTCGGAAATCACGAACAGCGGCTTGTCGGCGGCCGGGTCCACCTGCGCTCCTGGGCTGATGGCCCGCTCGGTAACCAGCCCCGCCAGCGGCGCCCGCAGGGCGAATTCACCCGAGTCGGACCCCGGCGCGGCCTGGCCGATGGCCGCCAGGCGGCGCTGCGTGCGCGCCTGTTCCACTTCGGCTTCGCGCAGGTCAGTCTCGGCAGCCTCGAACTCCTTGCGCGACATCACCTCGCCCTCGAACAGCAGGCGCGCCCGGTCGAACACGAGGCGCTTCTGGCGCACCTCCAGTTCAGCGCGGCGCACCTCCGCCACCGCCTGGGCGAAGTCCGGCGATTCGATCCACGCCAGCGGCTGGCCCGCCGTCACCGCCTGGCCCAGTTGCACCACGATGCGCTTCACCCGCCCCGGCAGCGGGCTTTTGAGGCGCGCGGTGCGGTTTTCGTCGTAGGCCACGCGGCCCGGCAGGGCCTCGATGAGCGGTTCCGCGCTGGCCGCCGCCGGCTCGATCTTGAGGTAGGCAAGCTGCGCCGCCCCGGGCTGAAAGCGCAGGGTGTTGCCATCGGTGGCCGCGGGGGCCTCGGGCGCCCGCTGCGCCGCCGGCGCGGTCCCGCCCGCGGCCTGGTGGCGCGGCCCCCACAGCAACCAGGCCACGGCTGCGGCAAGACCCGCCGCCGCGACCACCACCAGCACCACCGGCACCACGCGGCGCTTCATGGCGCCTCCCCGGCGGGCGAGGCGGCCTCGCGGAAGGCGATGCGGGCGCGGGCCAGCTCCGCCCGCGCGCCCGCCGCATCCACCCGCGTGGCCACCAGCACGCGGCGCGCGTCCAGCAGGTCGATCACGCCCAGGGCGCCGTTGCGGTAGGCGAATTCGGCGGCATCCGCGGCGCGCTGGGCGTCGCGCAGCAGGCCGGCGTCGTAGCGCCGCACGCGGTCGCGGGCCGCCGCCAGATCGCTCGCCGCGCGGGCAATCTCCGTGACCGCCGCCGCACGCACCCGCTCGAGCACCTGCTGGGAGGCGGTGAGCAGGTTCTCGGCGCGGGCAATCTCGCCGTCGTAGTTGTAGAACAGGAACAGGGGAACACTCACGCCGAAACCCAGGGTGTTGTTGGAAATCTGGCTGGGGTAGCGCTCGTACTGCGCTGCCACCGTCACGTCGCGGGTGCGCAGCGCCCGGGCGAGATCGCGCGCCTTTTCCGCCGCCTGGGTGCGCAGCACGGCGGCGCGCACGTCGGCGCGCGCCTCCACTGCCGACGGCGGCGCGGCGGGCTCTTCACCGGCATCGGGCAGCGGGTCCGCGGCGCGCAAAGATGGCGCGCGCGCCTCCGCCGCCAGCAGGAAGGCGAGCCCCAGGCGCGCACGGTCGCGGTCGGCCTCGGCCTGACGGCGATCGTTTTCGGCGCGCAGCAAGTCCACCCGGATACGCGCAAGGTCGGTGGGCGAGATGTCGCCGGCCTTCAGGCGCAGCTCGGCGGCGCGCACGGTGCGCTCCAGCAGGGCCACGTTCTCGGCGGCGATGAGCGTGCGCTCCTGGCCCAGCCGCAGGTCCCAGTAGGCGCCGGCCAGGGACAGCACCAGCTGGCGGCGCAACTCGGCGCTGTCCGACCGCACCGCATCCACGGCCAGGCGCGCGGCCTCCATGCGCAGGCCGCGCTTGCCGCCGCGCTCCACCAGTTGTGTCAGCTGTGCAATGGCGTCCACCTGTTTTTCCAGCGGTCCGCCGGCGCCCAGCCCTCGAGGGCTGATGGCGGCGGTGGAGAAAGTGAGGCTCGGGTTGGGCCGCGCCGAGGCGCTGATGGCGTCGGCGCGGGCCAGCGCCTCGGCGCGCCGGGCCAGTTGCAGGTCGCGGTTGTTCTCCAGTAACCCCCTGGCCTGCTCGAAGCTCAGCGCGTCAGGCTGTTCCTGGGCGCGGACGGCGGCGGTGCAAACCACCACCAGGGCCAGCGCAAGCAACAGGCGCGGCGGCTGGGACGGCACGAATGTCACGGATTTCCTTGCGAGGCGGGCATTGCAGGCAACCCCGGCGGGGATGGCCGGCCGGGCAACTCTGCGAGGGCGCCACACCGCCCCGTTCGCATTCCGGCTCGACGGGCGCATGTTGGCGGGCTAGCCTTACGCGGTTCTTACGCTGCCCGCGCCGCGGGTACCACCCCCACATTCCCCATGCGCCTGCTCGTGGTCGAGGACGACCCGCTCATTGCCGATGGTCTGGTCCGGACCCTGCGCTCTGGCGGTCATGCCGTGGACCACGCCGCCGACGGCGCCACCGCCGACCGCGCCCTGGCGCAGTATCCCTACGACCTGGTGGTGCTGGACCTGGGGCTGCCGGCCATGGACGGCATGGAAGTGCTGCGGCGCGCCCGCGCCCGCGGCAGCGCCACACCGGTGCTGGTGCTCACGGCCCGCGACGCGCTGGACGATCGCGTGGCCGGCCTGGACGCCGGCGCCGACGACTACCTGCCCAAGCCCTTCGACCTGCCGGAACTGGAGGCGCGCGTGCGCGCCCTGCTGCGCCGCCGCGAGGGGCTGGGCACCAGCCGCCTGAGCCTGGGCAACCTGATGATCGACCTGGGCGGCCGCAGCGCCTTCCACGGCGCCGCGCGCATCGACCTGTCGGCCCGCGAGTTCGGCGTGCTCGAAACCCTCGCCCGGCGCGCCGGGCGGGTGGTGTCCAAGGAGCAGATCCTCGACGCCATGACCGGCTGGGACGAGGAGGTGGGCGTGAACGCAGTGGAGGTGTACGTGCACCGGCTGCGCCGCAAGCTCGAACCGGCGGGGGTGAACATCCGCACCGTGCGCGGCCTGGGCTACCTGCTGGAAAAAGGCGCCCCGTGAGCGCCCCGTCCCTGTTGCCGTTGCCGGGCGCGCCCGGCTCGCTGCGCCGGCGGCTCATTGCCTGGGTGCTGGGCCCGGTGACGCTGATCGCGCTGCTGGCCAGCGCCATCGGCTGGTACGCGGCGCTGCGCTTCGCCAACGATGTGTACGACCGCTGGATCTCCGACAACGCTGTGGCGCTGTCGCAACTGGTGCACAGCGACGGCGGCGGGGTGCGCATCGACCTGCCGCCCGAGGCCGAGCACATGCTGGGCTCGGACCAGCGCGACCGCGCCTACTGGCGCCTGTCCACGCTCGATGGCGGATTCATCGCCGGCCACCGCGGCCTGCCGGCGCCAGACGCGCCCCCGGCGGGCACCGCGCCGCGCTGCTTCGACGGACGCTTTGGCGAAGCGGCAGTGCGCGTGGCCGTGTACCGGCCCGCGCAGCACCCGGTGGTGGTGACGGTGGCCGAAACCGTGGACAAGCGCGACCGGCTCGCGAGCGAAATCCTCGCCGGTGTGATCCTCCCCATGCTGCTGATCCTGGGCTTGTCCGCCGCCGGCATCCTGGCGGGGGTGGACCGCGGCCTGCGGCCGCTGCGCAGCTTCGCCGCCATGATCGCCGCGCGCGCCCCCGGCAGCCGCGAGCCCATCGCCCTGCAAGAGGTGCCCGACGAGGTGCGGCCCCTGTCGGCGGCCCTCAACCAGCTCGTGCAGCGCCTGGACGCGGCCCTGGAAACCCAGCGCCGCTTCGTGGCCGATGCCGCACATCAGTTGCGCACGCCCCTGGCGGGCCTGAAGACCCAGGCCGAACTCGGGCTGCGGGCGCGCGACCCGGAGGAGATGCGCGCCGCCCTGGAAACCGTGGCCCGCGCCACCGGCCGCACGGCGCGGCTGGTGACGCAGTTGCTGTCCCTGGCCCGGGCCGAGCCCGCCGAGGGCGGCGGCCGCGCCTTCGAGGCGGTGGACCTGGCGGCTCTGGCGCGCGAGGTTGCCGCCGACGGCATTCCCCGGGCGCTGGAAAAGGGCATCGACCTGGGCTACGACGGCGCGCAGCACGCCGCCGTGCGCGGCGACCCCGTCATGCTGCGCGAACTGCTCGCCAACCTGGTGGACAACGCCCTGGCCTATTGCCCGCGGGGCGCCGTGGTCACCGTCGCGGTGGCCGCGGACGATGCGGCCGGCGCGCGGGTGAGCGTGACCGACAACGGCCCCGGCATCGACGAGCCCGAGCGCGAGCGGGTGTTCGAGCGCTTCCACCGCGTGGCCGGCTCGCCGGGCGACGGCAGCGGCCTGGGCCTGGCCATCGCCCGCGAGATCGCCTCGGCCCACGGCGCCGCCATCGCCCTGGGCCCCGGCGCCAGCGGGCGCGGCACGCGGGTGGAAGTGCGCTTTCCCGCGCCGCCGGGCTAGAGGTTAATACCGCCTCCGGCGGCGGCGCCGCCCTCCTGCTGCTGCAGGCGCCACATCTGCGCGTAGGCGCCGTCGCGCTCCAGCAGCTCGCGATGGGTACCGCGCTCCACGATGCGCCCGCCGTCCATCACCAGGATGGCGTCGGCGTCCACCACCGTGGACAGGCGGTGGGCGATCACCAGCGTGGTGCGCTCGGCGGAGATGCGCGCCAGCTCCTCCTGGATGGCCTTTTCCGAGCGCGAATCCAGCGCCGAGGTGGCCTCGTCGAAGATCAGGATGCTGGGGTTCTTGAGGATGGCCCGGGCGATGGCCACGCGCTGCTTCTCGCCGCCCGAGAGCTTCAGGCCGCGCTCGCCCACGCCCGTGTCGTAGCCCTCGGGCAAGGCGGCGATGAAATCGTGGATGTGGGCCGCGCGCGCCGCATCGATCACCTCCTCGCGCGAGGCCTCGGGCCGGCCGTAGGCGATGTTGTAGTAGATGCTGTCGTTGAACAGCACGGTGTCCTGGGGAACGATGCCGATGGCGGCGCGCACGCTCGACTGGGTGACTTGCCGGATGTCCTGCCCGTCGATGGCGATACGCCCGCTTTGCACATCGTAGAAGCGATATAACAACCGCGCGAGAGTCGACTTGCCCGAGCCGCTCGCCCCCACCACCGCCACCGTGGCGCCGGCCGGTATCTCGAAATCCACGCCGTGCAGGATGCGGCGGTTGGGCTCGTAGGAAAACAGCACCGACTCGAAGCTCACCCGCGCGCCGCGCAGCGCCAGCGGCGGCGCGCCGGGCGGGTCGGCCACCTCGCGGTTTTCCTCCAGCAGCCGGAACATGCGGTCCATGTCGATAAGGGCCTGCTTGATCTCGCGGTACACCATGCCCAGGAAGTTGAGCGGGATGTAGAGCTGGATGAGCAGGCCGTTCACCAGCACCAGGTCGCCCACCGTAAGGCGGCGCTCGGTGACACCCTGGGCCGCCAGGACCATGAGCAGCGTCACGGCGCCGGCGATGATCAGGCTCTGGCCGATGTTGAGCAGCCCCAGCGAGGCCTCGTTGCGCACCTCGGCCGACTCGAACTTCTGCAGGTTCTCGTCGTAGCGGCGCGCCTCGAACTCCTCGTTGTTGAAGTACTTCACCGTCTCGTAGTTGAGCAGGCTGTCGATGGCGCGGGTGTTGGCGCGCGAGTCCAGCTCGTTGGCGCGGCGGCGGATGTCCATGCGCCACTCGGTGATGCGGAAGGTGAAGGCGATGTAAACCGCCACCGCGCCGAAGGTGATGGCGGCGAAGCGCCAGTCGAAGCGCCCCACCAGCACGGCGGCCACCAGGCCGAACTCCAGGATGGTGGGAATGATGGAGAACAGCATGTAGGACAGGAGCGTGGAGATGCCGCGGGTGCCGCGCTCGCTGTCGCGCGCCACCCCGCCGGTCTGGCGCTCGAGGTGAAAGCGCAGCGACAGGCTGTGCAGGTGGCGGAACACCTGCAGCGCGGCGCGGCGGATGGCGCGTTTGGCCACGCGCACGAACACCAGGTCGCGCAGCTCGGCGAACAGCGTGGTGGACATGCGCAGCAGGCCGTAGGTAACCAGCAGCGCCAGCGGCAGCACCAGCACGGCCTGGGTGGGGTCGAGGGCGTCCACCACCTCCTTCATCACCAGCGGCACGCCCACATTGGCGAACTTGGCCGACACCAGGAACAGCATCGCCAGGGCCACGCGGCCCTTGAACTCCAGCAGGTAGGGCAGCAGCGAGCGCACCACCGTCCAGTCGCCGCGGGCGCGGCGTGGATCGGCGGCGTGCCCGGCTTGCGAGGCGGCGGGAGAGGCGTGGGGATTCATGGCGGACCGGTGAGAGGGTGGCGCAGGCGGCGGGAACCAGGCCCGGCCGCTAACAGGCCCGCCGCAGTGTACGCGCGCCGCCGCCCGGCGCCGCTACCAGATCCAGCCCTGGGAGAACCCGAAGTGAATGCCCGGGCCCGGATAGCCCCAGCCCCAGCCCGGCCCCCATCCCGGACCCCAGCCCCAGCCCGGGCCCCAGAAGGGGTCGTAGAAGCGCGGTCCGTAGCCGTAGCCCCAGTGCATGGACTGGCCGCGGCGTACCTCCCGGGGCGGGGCCTTGCGCTTTTCCGCCTCAAGGCGGCGGATCTCCTCGCGCTGCTGCCACTCGCGCTTCTCCGCATCGAGCGCCCGGCGGCGCCAGAACTGCTCGTCCGATTCGTCATCCGCGGGCTTCACGCCGCCAAGCTCGTCGGCCAGCCGGCGCCAGCGCGCCGCCTGCCCGGCATCGGCCGGCGTGCCCAGGCCGCGCGCGTGGATGTCCGCCAGCGCCTGGGCCGCCCGGGCATCGCCTTCATCGGCGGCCATCACGAGGAACCGAATGGCCGTGGCGTAGTCCTTCCGCTGGTAGGCTTCAAAGCCCTGGCGGAAATCCGGCGATTCGGCCGCCGCCACGGCCACCCACCCCATCCCCCACAAGAACACCAACCGCCTGACCGTGCGATTCATGAGCCTCGACCCTCCCGGCGCCTGCCCGGCGCCACTGCCCCTGAGACCACGGCCCCCGCGCGCCGGTTTCCCGGGTCGCCGGCCCTGATGGACGCGAACCACATCATGCTTGTGTCGGCGCTTCTGTTCCTGGGCGCCATCCTGGCCTCGGCGGCGGCCGGGCGCATCGGCGCGCCGCTGCTGCTGGTGTTCCTGGCCCTGGGCATGCTGGCGGGCGAGGACGGGCCCGGCGGTATCCGCTTCGACGATGACCGGCTCGCGTTTCTGGTGGGCAACTTCGCCCTGGCGATCATCCTGCTGGACGGCGGCCTGCGCACGCGCATGGACACCTTCCGCGTGGCGCTGCGGCCGGCGCTGTCGCTGGCCACCGTGGGCGTGGCCCTCACGGCGGGCATCACCGGCGCCTTCGCGCGGTGGATTCTCGATCTCACCTGGGCCCAGTCCCTGCTGGTGGGCGCCATCGTGGGCTCCACCGACGCGGCCGCCGTGTTCTCGCTGCTGCACCAGCGCGGCATCGAGCTGAAGAAGCGCGTGGCCGCCACGCTGGAAATCGAATCGGGCAGCAACGACCCCATGGCGGTGTTCCTCACCCTGGTGCTGGTGCAGTGGATCGCCGACGGGCGCGAGGGCCTGCCCGGCCCGGAACTGGCCGTGGCCTTCGTAAAGCAGATGGGCCTGGGCGCCGTGGCGGGCCTGGCCGGCGGGCGCCTGCTGGGCCTGCTGGTGAACCGCCTGCGGCTGGCCGAGGGGCTGTACCCGCTGCTGGTGCTGTCGGCCGGGCTGAGCGTGTTTTCCATCACCAACGCCGCGGGCGGCAGCGGCTTCCTGGCCATCTACCTGGCGGGCGTGGTGGCGGGCAACCGCCAGATGCACGGCGCACCCAACATCCTGCGGGTGCACGACGGCCTGGCGTGGCTTGCCCAGATCGTCATGTTCCTGGTGCTGGGGCTGCTGGTCACGCCCTCCGAGCTGCTGGGCGACGCCCCGGCCGGGCTGGCCATCGCCGCGCTGCTCATGCTGGTGGCGCGGCCGCTGGCGGTGGCCGTGTCGCTGCTGCCCTTTCGCTTTCCGTGGCGCGACCAGGTGTTCATCTCCTGGGTGGGGCTGCGCGGCGCGGTGCCCATCATCCTGGCGCTGTTCCCGCTGCTGGCCGGGCTGCCCCGGGCGGCGCTGTACTTCGACGTGGCCTTCTTCGTGGTGCTGGCGTCGCTGGTGGCGCAGGGCTGGACCATCGCCTTCGCCGCGCGCCGCCTGAAGCTGGAAGTGCCCCCCGAACCCGCGCCCCTGCAGCGCGTGGAGGTGGAGGGCAGCCGCGCCGAGCCGCTGGCCTTCGTGAGCTTTCGCGCCGCCGAGGACAGCCCGGTGCTGGACACCGACACGCCCGCCACCGTGCTGGGCGAAGGCGTGCGGCTGGCCGGCTGGCTGCGCGACGGACGCTTCTGCGCGCCGGTGCACGGCGAGCGCCTGGCCGCCGGCGACGTAGCCCTGCTGCTGGCGCGCGAAGACCGCCTGGACGGCCTGGCCCAGGCCTTCAGCGGCGCCACCGGCGATGCGCGCCCCAGCCGCGACCGCTTCTTCGGCGCCTTTGCCCTGGATGCCGGCGTGGTGATGGCTGATCTTGAGGCCGTGTACGGCCTGCCCGTGGCCCCGGGCGAGCGCGACCTGCCCGTGGGCGCCTTCATCGCCCGCCACGTGGGCGCACGCGCCGTGCCCGGCGATGCCGTGCGCCTGGGCGAAGTGGAGCTGGTGGTGCGCGCCGTGCGCGACGGCGACATCGCCGAAGTGGGCCTGCGCCTGCCGGAGTAAGGGCGCAGCCGCGGCTTCGCGCCAGCCTCTAGAATCCCGCCCTTTGGCGCATGGGCGCCGGCCAGGGAGAACAGCATGGAACCGCAAACCAAACCGAAACGCCGCGCCAAGTGGGCCTTTTACCTGCTGGTGCTGCCGCTGCTGCTGCTGGCGGCCTACACGTGGTTCTCGCTCACCTGGAGCTATTCCCAGGGCGAACGGGCGGGCTATGTGCAGAAGCTTTCGAAGCGCGGCTGGCTGTGCAAGACGTGGGAAGGCGAACTGGCGCTGGTGACCATGCCCGGCACCGTGGCCGAGAAGTTTTTCTTCACCGTGCGGCGCGAAGAAGTGGCCGAGCGCATCAACAACAGCATGGGGCAGCGCGTATCGCTGGAGTATCGCCAGCACCTGGGCGTGCCCACCAACTGCTTCGGCGACAGCCAGTACTTCGTGGATAACGTGCGCCTGGTGCAGGAGCCCCCCCAGACCCCCACCCACACCGAGATGCCACCGCCCGCCCCCGCCCCCGCCGCCGCGCCAGCCGAGGCCACGCCACCCGCCGCACCACCCGCCAAGTAAGCCGCCCGCCGCCATGACCGGGGTCATGCTGGTAACGGGCGCCGGGCGCGGCATCGGCGCGGCCTGCGCCCGCATCGCCGCCCGCGAGGGCTACGCCGTGGCCGTGAACTACGTGCGCCAGCGCGAGCCCGCCGAGGCCCTGGCCGCGCAGCTCCGCGCCAGCGGCGGCAAGGCCGTGGCGCTGCAAGCCGACGTGGGCAACCGCGAGCAGGTGCAGGCCCTGTTCGCCGCCGTGGACCGCGAACTGGGCCCGCTCACGGCGCTGATCAACAACGCCGGCATCACCGGCCCGCTGGCCCCCGTGGAAGACACCGACCCCGCCTGGCTGCGCGCCGTGTTTGCCAGCAACGTGGATGCCCTGTTCTGGTGTTGCGGCGAAGCCCTGCGGCGCATGTCCACCCGCCACGGCGGCGCGGGCGGCGCCATCGTCAACGTGGGCTCCATCGCCTCACGCTACGGCGGCATGCCCGGCATGGTGGCCTACTCCGCCTCGAAGGGCGCCGTGGACAGCTTCACCATCGCCCTGGCCAAGGAAGCCGGCCCCCAGGGCGTGCGCGTCAACGGCCTGCGCCCCGGTACCACCCGCACCGACATCCTCGCGCCCCTCGGCGGCCCCGACCTGGAAG
>DAIPHN010000043.1:0-19703 GCA_036771335.1 Burkholderiales bacterium | reverse complement strand
CATGCGCTGCTCGGGCACGAACGACTTCTCCTCCACCCACCCCTCCCCCGAGACGCGCATGGAGGCCCTGGCGGCGCTGGTGCCCCAGATGGACCCCTACTTCCGCAGCGATGCGCCTCGGCCGGTCTTCAAGCTACGGCAGGAGCCCCTCCGGCCCGCCGGCAACTAGCGCGCCGCACCCTTTATCGCTATGCGCTGGCCGCGCCACGCACCCCGTTACGGTGCATGGCGCAGGCGGCGCAACACCATCGCGGTGCATGCCGCCGCGGCGCGCGAAACCCGCTCGATGGCGGGGTCTTGCTTCGCTTGCCTCGCCTCGGGCGGGCCGCTAGCATCAAGTGTTTGCCGCATTGCGTTCGTGAGGCTCACGACCACCCCGGCATTCGCCCTGCCCCTCACCGCAACGAAAGAGGAGACACTCCCGTGAAAGCCCGTCGTTCCCTGAGCATCAAGCGCGTCGCCGCCTGTACCCTCACCCTCGCCACGGCAGCCGCCCTGGGCGCAGGCCTGGGCGCCGCCCAGGCCGCCCCTCTGCAGAAGGTTGGCAAGGGCGAAGGCCGCGTGGACATCGTGGCCTGGCCCGGCTACATCGAGCGCGGCGACACCGACAAGAACTTCGACTGGGTAACCGGCTTCGAGAAGAAGACCGGCTGCAAGGTCAACATCAAGACCGCCGGCACCTCTGACGAGATGGTCGCCCTCATGAACGAGGGCGGCTTCGACCTGGTCACCGCCTCGGGCGACGCCAGCCTGCGTCTCATCGTCGGCAAGCGCGTGCAGGAAGTGAACACCAAGCTGATCCCCAGCTACGCCAAGGTTGACCCGCGGCTGCAGAAGGCGCCCTGGCACTTCGTGGACGGCAAGCACTACGGCGTGCCCTACCAGTGGGGCTACAACGTGCTGGCCTACAACACCACAGCCTTCAAGGAGCCGCCCAAGAGCTGGAAGGTGGTGTTCGAAGAGATGACCTTGTCGGACGGCAAGTCCAACAAGGGCCGGGTGCAGGCCTTCGACGGCCCCATCTACATCGCTGACGCGGCGCTCTACCTCAAGGCTACCAAGCCCGAGTTGGGCATCAAGGACCCCTACCAGCTGAACGAGGCCCAGTACAAGGCCGCCCTGGAGCTGCTGCGCGCCCAGCGCAAGCTGGTGTCGCGCTACTGGCACGACGCCATGGTGCAGATCGACGACTTCAAGAACGAGGGCGTGGTGGCGTCGTCTTCCTGGGGCTTCATGGTGAACCTGCTCAAGGGCGAGGGTAAGCCCATCGCCAGCGTGGTGCCCGTGGAAGGGGCCACTGGCTGGGCCGACACCACCATGCTGCACGTCAATGCCAAGAACCCGAACTGCGCCTACATGTGGATGGAGCACTCCATCAACGAGAAGCTGCAGGGCGACCTGGCGGCCTGGTTTGGCTCGGTGCCCTCCGTGCCTGCGGCCTGCAAGGGCAACAAGCTGCTGGGCGACGAGGGGTGCAAGACCAACGGCTACAACGAGTTCGACCGCATCTCCTTCTGGAAGACGCCGGTGGCCAAGTGCGAGCTGCACAAGGACGGCTGCGTGCCTTACTACCGTTGGGTGTCCGACTACATCGCCATCCTCGGCGGCCGCTGATGGGGCTGCGTTTCATCCGCACCCCGGGCCATGGCCGATGAGGGCGTACCGGCAGTCGCCTTCGAGGGCGTCTGCCGGCATTTCGGCGATGTGCGCGCCGTCGACGATGTGTCCTTCAGCATCGCCGACGGCGAATTTTTTTCCATGCTCGGCCCCTCGGGCTCGGGCAAGACCACCTGCCTACGGCTGATCGCCGGGTTCGAGCAGCCCGACCGCGGCCACATCCAGGTGCACGGCGTCAACGTGGAGGGCGTCCCCCCCTTTGATCGCGACGTGAACACCGTATTCCAGGACTACGCCCTGTTCCCCCACATGAGCGTCGGCGAGAACGTGGAGTACGGCCTGATGATCCGCAAGGTGCCGCGCGCAGAGCGGCGCAGGCGCGCCGAGGAGATGCTGGGCCTGGTGAAGCTCGACGGTCTGTATGGGCGCCGACCCGGGCAGCTCTCGGGCGGGCAGCGTCAACGCGTGGCGCTGGCGCGCGCGCTCATCAACCGGCCGCGGGTGCTGCTGCTCGACGAGCCGCTGGGTGCCCTGGACCTGAAGCTGCGCGAGGCCATGCAGGCCGAGCTCAAGGCCATCCAGCGCCAGGTGGGCATCACCTTCGTCTACGTCACCCACGACCAGGGCGAGGCGCTGTCCATGAGCGACCGCCTGGCGGTGTTCAACCACGGCCGCATCGAGCAGGTTGGCGCGCCCGCCGAGGTGTACGACCATCCCGCCACCCAGTTCGTGGCCGGCTTCGTGGGCCAGACCAACCTGCTCGAGGGCTACCTGGCCCAGCGCCTGGGCGGCTTCCCGGCGAGCTACGCGGTGCGGCCCGAGCGCATCCGCATCCTGCCCGCTGGCGCCGAGGTACCGCTGGGGTTTGCCAGCATTGACGGGCGCGTTGTCGCCATCACCTACCTGGGCGCCAATTCGCGCGTGGAGGTGGAGGTGGATGAAGGCGGGCGCCTGCAGGTGGTGGAGCAGAACGTGGACGGCGGCATGTCCGTGGCCGGCCGGGCCCCCGGCACGCGGGTGCGGCTGGTGATCGAGCGCCGCCACATCCAGGCGGTGTCGGAGAGCCGATGAGCGCCGTGGCGCTGCCCGCGCCGGGGGGGCGGGCTGGAGGCCTGTCGCGCTTCCTGCACGGCCGCCCGGGGCTGGTGCTGCTGCTGCTGCTCGCCCCGCCGCTGCTCTGGCTGGGCATCATCTACCTGGGCTCGCTGTTCACGCTGCTGGCCCACAGCTTCTTCTACCTGGACGAGTTCTCGGGCGTGATGGTGCGCGAGGTCTCGCTCGAGACGTGGAAGGATTTCTTCTCCAACCCGGCTCACGGAGACGTGGTGCTGCGCTCGGGCCTGATGGCCGCGGCCGTGACGCTGGCAAGTGCGCTGATCGCCTTTCCGCTCGCCTATTACATGGTGCGCCACGCGGGCTTGCGTCTGAAGGGCCTGCTCTACCTGGCTGTGATGCTGCCGCTGTGGTCGAGCTACCTGGTGCGGGTGTATGCGTGGAAGCTGATCCTCGCCAAGGAGGGCATCGTGAGCTGGTTCGCCGCCCAGGCGCACCTCACCTGGCTGCTGGAGGCGCTGCTGGCCACGCCGGTGGTGGGCGGCCCGTCGCTGTCCACCTCCTACCTGGGCACCTTCATCGTCTTCACCTACATCTGGCTGCCCTTCATGATCCTGCCCATCGTGGCGGCGCTGGAGCGGGTGCCCACCACGGTGATCGAGGCCTCGGGCGACCTGGGGGCCAACCCCGGGCAGACCTTCCGGCGGGTGATCCTGCCGCTGGCGTTTCCCGGCGTGGTGGCGGGCTCCATCTTCACCTTCTCCCTCACACTGGGCGACTACATCATCCCCAGCATCATCGGCAAGTCCACGCCCTTCCTGGGCGAGACGGTGTACCGGCTGCAAGGCACCGCGGGCAACATTCCGCTGGCCGCGGCCTTCACCGTGGTGCCCATCGTGGTGATGGGCGTCTACCTGATGATCGCCAAGCGGCTGGGAGCCTTCGATGCGCTCTAGCAGCCGCCAGGGGCCGCGCGCCGGGATCGGCCTGAAGGCCGCCACGCTGGGCGCGGTGCTGTTCCTGCATGTGCCGCTGCTCATCATCATCCTCTACGCCTTCAGCATCGAGGAGCGCAGCTTCCAGTTTCCGATCCCAGGCTTCACCACCCAGTGGTTCGCCGTGGCCTGGGAGCGCGAGGACGTGCGCCGCGCCCTGTGGCTGTCGGTGAAGGTTGGCGCCATCGCCACGGCGGTGGCGCTGGTGCTGGGCACCCTGGCGGCCGCTGCCGTGTGGCGCTCGCGCTTCTTCGGGCGCGAGGCCATCTCGCTGCTGCTGATCCTGCCCATCGCCCTTCCGGGCATCATCACCGGCATCTCGCTGCGCTCGGCCATGGGGCTGATGGAGATTCCGTTCTCCACCTGGACGCTGGTGATCGGCCACGCCACCTTCTGCATCGTGGTGGTTTACAACAATGTGCTGGCGCGCTTTCGCCGCACCAGCCGGGCTCTCATCGAGGCCTCCATGGACCTGGGCGCCAACGGCTTCCAGACCCTGCGCCACGTGATTCTGCCCAACATCGCCACGGCGCTGCTGGCCGGCGGCATGCTGGCCTTCGCCCTGTCCTTCGACGAGGTGATCGTCACCACCTTCACCGCCGGGCAGCAGGCCACGCTGCCCATCTGGATGCTCTCGGAGCTGATCCGGCCGCGGCAGCGGCCCGTGACCAACGTGGTGGCGGTGTTCGTGATCGCCGTTACCTTCATCCCCATCGTACTGGCCTTCTACCTGACCCGCGACACCCAGGACACGGCCGGCGCGCTCAAGTAGACCCCGCGCCCCATGGCGCTACCGTCCCAGGAGACCACCATCATGAACACCGAACTGATCATCGGCGGCAAGTCCGTGAAGGGCCAGGGCGAGGCCATTGCCGTGCTCAACCCGGCCACCGGCGCCGTGCTGGCCAGCGTGCCCGAGGCCACGCCCGGGCAGGTGGACGCCGCGGTGCAGGCGGCGAAGAAGGCCTTCGACGGGTGGTCGCAGACCACGCCGGCCGAGCGCTCGGGGCTGCTGCTCAAGCTGGCCGCGCGCATCGAGGACGAGGCCGCCGCGTTTGCGAAGGTGGAATCGCAGAACGCCGGCAAGCCCCACGCCCGGGCGCTGGGCGACGAGATGCCCGCCGTGGCCGATGTGTTCCGCTTCTTCGCCGGCGCGGCGCGCTGCCTGGGCGGCTCGGCCGCCAAGGAATACCTGGCCGGGCACACCAGCATGATCCGCCGCGACCCCATCGGCGTGGTGGGCCAGATCACGCCCTGGAACTACCCGCTCATGATGGCCGCCTGGAAGCTGGGCCCCGCCCTGGCGGCGGGCAACGCGCTGGTGATCAAGCCCTCGGAGATGACGCCGCTCACCACCCTCATGCTGGGGCGGCTGTGCGCCGAGATTTTCCCCGAGGGCGTGGTCAACGTGGTGCACGGCCGCGGGCCGGCCACCGGGCAATCGCTCATCTCCCACCGCGACGTGGCCATGGTGTCCATCACCGGCAGCGTGGGCACTGGCCAGGCGGTGATGCGCGCGGCCGTGGACACCATCAAGCGCACCCACCTGGAGCTGGGCGGCAAGGCCCCGGTGATCGTGTTCGACGACGCCGACATCGAGGCGGTGGTCAACGGCGTGAAGGTGTTTGGCTACTACAACGCCGGCCAGGACTGCACCGCCGCCTGCCGTGTGTATGCGGGCCGGAAAATCTACGACAAGCTGGTGGCCGACCTGGGCAGCGCCGTGAGCTCCCTCAAGATGGGCCCCACCGACGCCGAGGACACCGAGCTGGGCCCGGTGATCAGCGCCGCCCAGCGCGATCGCGTGGCCGGCTTCGTGGACCGCGCCGCGGCGCTCAAGCACATGAGCATCGTCACCGGCGGGAAGAAGGGCGAGGGCAACGGCTTCTACTACCAGCCCACGGTGATCGCCGGTGCGCGCCAGGACGACGAGATCGTGCGCAAGGAGGTGTTCGGCCCGGTGGTGTCCATTACCCCCTTCAGCGACACCGACGAGGCCATCGCCTGGGCCAACGACTCCGACTACGGCCTGGCCTCCTCGGTGTGGAGCAAGGACGTGTCGCGCGCCATGAAGGTGGCCGCGCGCCTGCAGTACGGCGCCACCTGGGTCAACACGCACTTCATGCTCGCCACCGAGATGCCCCATGGCGGGCTGAAGATGTCCGGCTACGGCAAGGACATGTCCATGTACGGGCTGGAGGACTACACGGTGGTGCGGCACGTGATGGTGAACCTGGGCTGAGGCCCGGGCACGGCACGGTTCGCAACGGGCCCCTGCGGGGCCCGTTGTGTTTCCAGGCCAGCCAACCCATCTTCCATGGCGCGGCTATCCTTCGCGTGGTCATGAACGCTCCTGCCCTTCCCAACGCTTCCCGCCCCGTGCGCCTGCGCATCGAGGGCATGACCTGCGCCTCGTGCGTCTCGCGCGTGGAGAAGGCGCTGCTGCGCGTGCCCGGGGTGACGTCAGCGTCGGTGAACCTGGCCACGGAGCAGGCCGAGGTGGTGGCGCCGGGCGTGGCGCCGGAGCAACTCTCCGGCGCGGTCACCGCTGCGGGCTACGGGGCAACGCTGGTGGTCGAAGATGCGGCGGCATCGCCTGCAATGCAGGAAGCAGCGTCGCGTTCGCGTCTCCCGCCATGGTGGCCGGTGGCCGTGGCCGCCGCGCTGTCGCTGCCGCTCTCGCTGCCCATGACGGGAGCACTGTTCGGGCGCCACTGGATGCTGCCGGGCTGGCTGCAGTTCGCCCTGGCCGCCCCGGTGCAGTTCTGGCTGGGCGCGCGCTTCTACCGCGCCGGCTGGAAGGCGCTGCGGGCCGGCGCGGGCAACATGGACCTTCTGGTGGCGCTGGGCACCAGCGCGGCCTTCGGCCTGAGCACCTGGCACCTGCTGGCGGATCGCGCTGGCATGCCGCACCTGTACTTCGAATCCGCCGCCGTGGTGATCACCCTGGTGCTGCTGGGCAAGTGGCTGGAGGCGCGTGCCAAGCGCCAGGCCACCGAGGCGATCCGCGCCCTGCAGGCGCTGCGTCCTGAACGGGCGCGGGTGCGGCGCGAGGGCGGCGAGGTGGAGGTGCCCGCCGCCAGCGTGCGGCCGGGCGAGGTGGTGGTGGTACGCCCGGGCGAGCGCATGCCCGTGGACGGCGTGGTGGTGGAGGGCGCCAGCCACACCGACGAATCGCTCATCACCGGCGAGAGCCTGCCGGTGGCCAAGCACCCCGGCGACCCGGTCACCGGCGGCAGCGTCAACGCCGAGGGGCTGCTGGCCGTGCGCGCCACTGCAGTGGGGGCGGAATCGACCCTGGCGCGCATCGCGCGGCTGGTGGAATCGGCCCAGGCGCGCAAGGCGCCCATCCAGCGCCTGGTCGACCAGGTGGCGGCGGTGTTCGTGCCCGTGGTGGTGGTGCTGGCCGTGGCCACGCTGCTGGGCTGGGGCCTGGTCATGGGGCGCTGGGAGGAGGGTCTGCTCAATGCCGTGGCCGTGCTGGTGATCGCCTGCCCGTGCGCGCTTGGGCTGGCCACGCCCGCGGCCCTCATGGCGGGCACGGGCGTGGCGGCGCGCCACGGCATCCTTATCAAGGACGCCGAGGCTCTGGAGAACGCCCACGCCGTGAATACGGTGGCCTTCGACAAGACCGGCACGCTCACCCGCGGACGCCCGGAACTGGTGGCGGCCGAGGCCGCGGGCATTACGCAAGCGGAACTGCTGGCGCTGGCAGCGGCGCTGCAGCAGGGCAGCGAGCATCCGCTGGCGCAGGCCACGCTGGATGCGGCCGCGCAGCGCGGCGCGGCTGCACCGCTGGCGCAGGCCGTTCACACCGTGCCCGGGCGCGGCGTGGCCGGGACCGTGGGAGGCCGCGCCCTGATGCTGGGCAGCGAGCGCGCGGTACACGAACCCGGCCTGGACGAGGGCGGCCTCTCGGCGCGCGCCGCGCAACTGCGCGCCGAGGGCCGCACCGTATCGTGGCTGGTGGAGGCGGGCGCGCCGCCGCGCGTGCTGGGCCTGCTGGCCTTCGGCGACGCGCTGCGCGACACCGCGCGCGAGGCCATCGCGTTGCTCGCCGCCCAGGGCGTGACCTGCGTCATGGTCACCGGCGACAACCGCGGCAGCGCCGAGGCCGTGGCCGCGCAACTGGGCATCACCGAGGTGCGTGCCCAAGGGCTTCCCGGCGACAAGGCCGCCGTGGTGGAAGCGCTTCGCAAGCAGGGCCGGCACGGGGCCATGGTCGGCGACGGCATCAACGATGCCCCCGCCCTGGCGGCGGCCGACGTGGGCATTGCCCTGGGCAGCGGCACCGACGCCGCCATGCAGGCAGCCGGCATCACCCTCATGCGCCCCGACCCGCGGCTGGTGGCTGATGCCATCGCCATCTCCCGGCGCACCCGCGCCAAGATCCGCCAGAACCTCTTCTGGGCCTTTGCCTACAACGTGGTGGGCATCCCGCTGGCGGCCTTCGGGCTGCTCAACCCCGTGATCGCCGGCGCCGCCATGGCGGCTTCGAGCGTGAGCGTGGTGGGCAATGCGCTGTGGTTGCGGCGGTGGCGGCCGGCGGGGGGTGGGTGAAGGCGGTTGCCACACAATTCACGACGTGGCGCGAGTTTCTAAAGCGGCACGCCGCCCGCGGCATGCTTGAGAGGCAAGGCCCAGCGCAAACGCCAGCCGCGCTCGTATGCCCGTCGAGCCTCAACTCTGCTGGTCCGGGAGGTGTCCCGGTCGTAATCGGCCAGTTGGCGAGTGCTTCAGGGCTAGCCTTTGACACAAGGGCGCACTGCTCCGAGCATTACCCACAGTTGTATATTCGAAACAAATGCTTGCTCGCTACGCCACGGACCCGCCCTGGGGAACCCCGAACACGTCCTCGACCCGAAAGTCGTCAAGATGCTTCCGGATCGAGCGGTGAATCCATGAAGCGAGTGACGCTGGCAAGCAGCGGTTTCCCGAAAGTCAAGAAGCGCCACCGCCTTTGGGATCTCACAGGCAGCGCGGGCCGAGGACAAGTCCATTCGGGTATCGCTGTGCACATTGATGAATCCATCTTGTCATCACCTCCCACAGCAAGGCGTCGGAGGCTAGGAGGATGATGCTGCGAATCCGCTGGCGGCAATCATGGTTCAACCTGCCCCACCTGAGGACCGCGCAGGCGCTGCACGGGTCGGACGAGCGGCGCCACACTCCCCGCAGCGCCCGCGGCCGAGCGGGTGAGACCCATCCGTATCGAGAGGCGAGGCAGAGAGACTTTGACGCTACCGTCCGCCTGAGCGTAGACCAAAAGAGCAAACGGACTCACGCAGTGGCAACCACAACAGCCAGAAACGCATGCGCAACGGGCAGCCCGGTGATGCTTGATGGTGAGGGTCACGGCAACCGAATCGCATCTCGCGAGGCACACTGGAACAGCGCAGCCGTCACGAACGTGTGGCGCGGGACCAGGCTGATGCACAAGCACCCGCGTACCGACGATCGGGAAGATGCAAGCGTGTCCAGGCGTGGGCAAAAGGCGGTTTGCTCTGGAGTGTTCCACTTGGCCGGACCGCGCGACAGACACATTCGCTGTTGCACCAGGGCGGCGCACGGGATTTTGCGGTGCCAAAGCGAGGCGGGATGGGATGCCCGCTCCTGGAACGCAGCGCGTAGAGACATCCCGGGCACCCATCCAGGGCATGGGTTTCGCAACTCCGATGCCGCTGTTCTGACCGACGGCGCACCCACGACCGTCCTATGAGCCAGGTTTCTTCCGTTCCATCCAGGGATCAGCTTCGCCCCCTCCTGCTTCGATTGTGGGGGCATATTGGTCCGCATCGCCGCATGCAATTCATGCTGGTGGCCGGCCTCACCGCGCTCGCATCCTTTGCCGAAGTAGTAACCATCGGTACGGTCATCCCCTTCCTCATGGCGTTGACCTCGCCCCAGACGCTGTACAAGCATGCCGCCGCGCAGCCGTTGATTGCTTTTCTCGGCATCAGCAGCAAAGAGGACCTGGTACTGGTGCTGACGTGCTGTTTCGCGGCCGCTTCTGTTGGCGCGGGCTTGTTGCGTGTCGCGCTTCTTTGGGCCAATGCGCATTTCTCCTCGCGAACCGGGGCCGATTTGAGCATCAGCATCTATCGCCGTACGCTATACCAACCCTACGCCGTGCTCGTATCCCGCAACACGGCCGATGTCATCGGTGGAGTAACCATCAAGACCAGTGGGCTGGTCAGCAACGTCTTCAGTCCCGCGCTTACGTTGATGAGCACCATGATCATGATGCTGTCAATTCTTGGCGCCTTGGTCTTCATCGATCCAATGATCGCACTTGGCGCACTGGGCGGATTCGCGTTGATCTACGGCGTCATCATGAAGTTCACGAGACGGCGACTGGCAAATAACAGTGAACGGACTACCCGAGAACTCAACCGCGCCATAAAAGTCCTGCAAGAAGGCTTGGGCGGCATTCGAGACGTTCTGATCGATGGCACGCAGAAGATCTACTGCGAAACCTACCGTCTCGCCGACCTGCGGATGCGTAACGCGCACGCCAACACCTTGTTCCTCAGCCAGTATCCGCGCTTCCTGATCGAGGCGCTGGGCACGGTCTTAATCGCCATCGTGGCATATGTCTTGGCCGGCCGCGAGGCTGGAGGGGGCGAGGCCCTGCCGGGGCTTGGGGCGCTTGCCCTGGGCGCGCAGCGGATGCTGCCAGTGGTCCAGCAAGGCTACGCCTCTTGGGCCAGTATCATAGGAAGCAGAGGGTATCTAGCCGACACCATTGCCTTGCTGGATCAACCGCTGCCCGAATACCTCGATACGAAGCCGATCGAGCCGCTTCGCTTCAAAAAAGAAATCTGCCTCAAACAGATCGCCTTTCGTTACACGCCAGACACTCCATGGGTTCTGAACAACGTCGACTTGACCATCGACAAAGGCCGGTGCGTAGGATTTATCGGAGAAAGCGGTAGCGTGAAAAGCACGTTGCTCGACATTGTCATGGGGCTGCTTACACCCACAAGCGGCGCGCTCGAAGTCGATGGGCAAGTCATTTCGGTCGCCAACCAGCGTTCCTGGCAGGTGCTGGTCTCCCATGTTCCGCAGTCAATCTTTTTGACAGACAGCAGCGTGGCGGAAAACATTGCATTCGGTGTGCCGACGGAGGAGATTGACATGGATCGCGTGCGCCGGGCGGCGCGGCGTGCCCAGATCGCGGATTTGATCGAAAGCTGGCCAGGTGGCTACGGGGCAACCGTGGGGGAGCGCGGCGTGAAACTGTCAGGCGGGCAACGCCAGCGCATTGGGATCGCCCGTGCTCTCTACAAGCAGGCCGAGGTCATAATCTTCGACGAAGCCACCAGCGCCCTGGATAATCAAACCGAAGAGGCCGTGATGCGCGCGATCGAAGGGCTGGGTAAGGATCTGACCATACTCATCATCGCCCACCGTCTTTCCACGCTGAGTATCTGCGATGAAATCGTAGAGATCAGCAATCAACGCATTTTGCGCATTGGCACCTATGCCGAGGTCGTTACGCAGCGTCAGGCAGCCAACGCGGTTTCCGAGCGAGCCTAATTCATGCTCTCTAACGCATCCATACTCATCACCGGCGGAACGGGCTCGTTCGGCAAGGCCTTTGTCCCAATGACACTCGCCAAGTACAACCCTGCGAGGCTGGTGGTGTTTTCACGCGATGAAATGAAGCAATGGGACATGCAGCAGCAGTTCCAGGGCGACCGGCGCGTATTTTTCATGATCGGGGATGTGCGCGACCGTGCGCAGTTAGGCCGTGCGCTTGACGGCATCGACTACGTAGTTCACGCCGCCGCGACGAAGATAGTGCCCACGGCCGAGTACAACCCCTTCGAGTGTGTCAAGACCAACATCATCGGGGCAATGAACCTAATCGATGCCTGTATCGACCACGGCATCAAACGCGTTGTCGCGCTGTCCACGGACAAGGCGTCCAACCCAATCAACCTGTATGGGGCCACCAAGCTGGCGTCCGACAAACTGTTCGTCGCCGCCAATGGCTATGCGGGTACCCACGACACGCGATTTTCGGTGGTGCGCTACGGTAACGTGATGGGATCCCGCGGGTCGGTCATTCCGTTTTTCATGTCCCTGTCGGCGAGCGGTTCCCTGCCAATCACAGACACTCGTATGACGCGGTTCATGATCTCGCTGGAGCAGGGCGTAGAGCTCGTGTGGCACGCCTTTGAGGATATGCGGGGCGGAGAGATCTACGTCAAGAAGATTCCGTCCATGAATATCGTCGACATCGCGAGAGCCGTTGCGCCAGACGCCCAGCACAGAATTATCGGCATTCGCCCTGGCGAGAAGATCCATGAGCAAATGATCGGCCTCGAGGATGCGCCGTATACCTATGCTTACCAGGATCATTTCAAGATACTTCCGATGATTCACGACTGGTCGACGGATCCCTTGCGGATAAAGGGCGGCGCGAAGGTGTCGCCTGGATTCACTTACACATCGGATAACAACACCGAGTGGATGTCGGTACGCGCGCTCCAGGAGTGGATTGTCGCCAATCGGCTGAAGATCGGAATGGCCTGAGGCGCCGTGAAGCCATCGATGCTGATCACGGGCGGGTCCGGGCTACTGGGCACGCGCTGGGCGTTGCAGATGCGCGACCGCTTCGAGATCACGCTCGGTCTTCACAAGCGCCAGACGGTCTTGCCTGGAGTTGGGGCGGAGTCGATCGCACTGGATTCGACAGCGGCGGTGGCACGGTCGCTCGAGCGGCTCGGTGTAGAGGTTGTGGTCCATGCGGCGGCGCTGACAAGCGTGGAGGCCTGCGAAGCTGATCCCGCGTTGGCTTTTCGGGTTAACGCCGAGATGGCGGGAAACGTAGCGCGAGCTTGCGCGCTTTGTGGGGCGAAGTTGATTCACATCTCGACGGACCACTTGTTCTCGGGAGAGGTCCCGCTACAGCCCGAGACCGCGCCCGTCGAGCCGTTGAACTGCTACGCGCGCACCAAGGCGGAGGGTGAGGCGCAGGCACTCGACGCCTGTCCGGGTGCCTTGGTGCTGCGCACCAACTTTTTCGGGTGGGGGCTTTCCTATCGACAGTCTTTTAGTGATCGGATCCTTGCAGCATTGCGCGCCGGCCAGTCGATTGGCCTTTTCACTGATGTTTTTTTTACCCCGATTCTCATGGCGAGGCTCATTGAGGCGGCGCACGAGCTTTGCGAGAAGAACCAGAGTGGCGTGTTCAACGTGGTGGGCGACGAGCGGCTCTCCAAGTACGACTTCGGAGTTACGCTGGCACAGCGCGTCGGGCTTGATCCGAGCCCCATCGTTCGCGTCAGGTTCAGTGATCGAGGTGACTTGGTCAGGCGCCCTTTCGATCTCAGCCTGAGCAATCAGAAGGCGCGCAGTATTCTGGGACGAGGCCTTGGTGATGTGGATGCGCAGATTGCCGGCCTGGTGGCTGAAGCGGCCACTGCTGCAGGCATTGCTGCGGCGCGCGCATAGTGAGCGCGCACCTGTTGCGCGGTTAACAGTTCAGCCATTGAGCAGCTGTATATGAAATCAAGCAAAGTACTCATTACCGGGGCCGATGGCTTCATTGGCTCCCACCTGACCGAGGCATTAGTACGCGATGGCTACTCGGTACGTGCCTTCACGCAGTACAACTCCTTCAACTCGTGGGGGTGGCTGGACCAGTGCGCGGCTGACGTTGCGGGACACTTCGAGGTTTTTTCAGGGGACGTCCGGGATCCCCATGGCGTCAAGAAGGCAATGACTGGGTGCGAAGCCGTTTTGCATCTCGCGGCCCTGATCGCAATTCCCTATTCGTATCACTCGCCCGACACCTATGTGGACACCAACGTCAAGGGGACGCTGAATGTCTTGCAGGCGGCCCGCGAACTTGGTGTGCGCCGCGTCCTGAACACCTCCACGAGCGAGGTTTACGGCACGGCCCGTTTCGTGCCGATCACGGAAGAGCATCCGCTGCAGGGGCAGTCGCCATATTCAGCAACCAAGATCGCCGCCGATCAGCTCGCATTTTCCTTCTTCGCGTCCTTTGGCCTCCCCGTGGTGATCGTGCGCCCCTTCAACACTTATGGACCGCGGCAATCGGCGCGTGCCGTCATCCCGTCCGTCATCACTCAGATCGCAAGCGGCAGGCGCCGGATCCAGCTGGGGGCGACGTCTCCCACCCGCGACTTCAACTTTGTCGCCGATACGGTGTCCGGTTTCGCGGCCGCGCTGCGGTCGGACGCGGGACTGGGCGAGGTTGTGAATTTCGGCAGCAACTTCGAGATTTCAGTGGGCGACACGGTTTCGCTTATCGGCGAGGCCATGGGCGTTGACATTGAAGTGGTCACCGACGAAGCGCGCATGCGGCCGGAGGCATCGGAGGTGCACCGGCTCTGGGCCGACAATAGCAAGGCGCTGCGTCTATTTGGATGGCAGCCTGGGTATGGTGGTCGTGAGGGCTTGAAACGCGGGCTGGCGGAGACGGCGTCGTGGTTCCAGAACCCCGAGAACGTCCGCGGCTACAAATCCAACATCTACAACGTGTAAGTGGTGAAGACCAATCCCGACCTTGTAGTTCAATCGATCGCCGCCGTCCGCAGCGTGGTAGGGGCTCAGCCGGCGGCCCTTCATGAGCCGCGTTTCGCAGGCCGGGAGTGGCAGTACGTGAAGGAATGTATCGATTCGACGTTTGTCTCTTCGGTGGGCCGCTTCGTCGATCTCTTCGAGGCGCAACTGGCGGAATACACGGGCGCTCGCCATGTGGTGGCGGTGGTCAACGGTACGGCAGCGCTGCATGTTGCGCTGCGGTTGGCGGGGGTCATTGCTGGCGACGAGGTGCTCGTTCCAGCCCTGACCTTCATCGCGACGGCCAACGCAGTCAGCTACTGTGGTGCGACGCCGCACTTCGTCGACAGCGAGGCAGCGTCTCTGGGCGTTGACCCGATTGCCTTGCGGGAATATCTGACCCGTACGACGGAGCAAAGGCTAGGTGTACGGGTGAATAAAGCCACCGGCAGGATCATCCGCGCGCTGGTGCCAATGCACACGTTCGGCCATCCCGCGCCCATGGCGGAGCTGCTTGGCCTGGCGCGGGACTTCGGGCTGGCGCTGGTCGAAGACGCCGCAGAGTCGCTCGGAAGCTACTACGGAGACCAACATACGGGCACGCTCGGCGTGCTCGGAACCTTAAGTTTCAATGGCAACAAGACCATCACGACTGGTGGTGGCGGTGCCATCCTGACGGACGATAGCGCGCTCGCCGCAAGGGCCAAGCACCTCACCACCACCGCCAAGCTGCCGCATGGCTGGCAATACGTGCACGATGAAGTTGGCTACAACTACCGCCTTCCAAATCTCAACGCGGCGCTCGGGTGCGCACAGCTTGAACAGTTGCCGGCCTTCATCGAAGCAAAGCGTGCTTTGTACTCGCGCTACGCGGCCGCGTTTGGTGGCGTTTCCGGCGTGGCGATACAGCGCGAGCCCGGGGGCTGCCGCAGCAACTACTGGCTCCAGACACTGGTGCTCGATGAGGCAAATGCGTCGCATCATGACTCCCTTCTTCAAGGGCTCAACCAGGCGGGTTTCATGAGCCGGCCCTCATGGACGCCCATGCACCAACTCATGCCCTACGAACATTGCCCGCGCATGCCTCTGCCGGTGGCGGAAAGCCTGGCCGCGCGCATGATCAATATTCCGAGCAGCGCTGGCCTTTGCGCCCCGGGGAAAGCATGAAGGACATCGTGCTGATCGGCGCGGGCGGACACGCCGCCTCCTGCATCGATGTCATCGAAGCCGAGGGCCGTTTTCGTATTGTTGGGCTGGTGGGTACCGAGTCTGAACTGCACCAGCGCGTGTGCGGTTATGAGGTGATAGCCACCGATGGGGAATTGAGGCGACTGGCAGGGGAGTATCGATTCGCCCTGATAACGGTGGGTCACATCGAGTCAGTGCAGACACGTGTTCGCATGTATGAAGCGGCTCTGCAAGCGGGGTTCGAGCTGCCCGTGGTCGTGTCGCCGAAAGCCCACGTTTCTGCCCATGCCAGGATCGGAGCCGGAACCATTGTCATGTTCGGTGCCCTTGTCAACGCTAACGCGCGAGTTGGTGTGAATTGCATCATCAATAGCCGCGCCCTTGTTGAGCACGGAGCCGAAGTCGGTGCGCATTGTCACGTTGCGACGGGTGCCATTCTCAACGGCGACCTGCGCGTCGGACCGACAAGCTTCGTCGGGAGCGGTTCGGTGACCAAGCAAGGGGTTGCCATTGGCACTGGCTGCGTGGTGGGTGTCGGCTCAGTAGTGCGGCACGATCTTGCAGATGGTGTCACTTACTGGGGCCCGGGCTGCAATGGATAAGGTGCTGATCATTGCCGAGGCAGGTGTCAATCACAACGGCGACATAGATGCGGCCAAGCGCCTGGTCGAGGCCGCTGCGGCAGCCGGCGCGGACATCGTCAAGTTCCAAACCTTCCGCGCCGATTTGCTCGTCACCCGGTCGGCTGCCAAGGCCGACTACCAGGTCGTATCTACTGGTTCCGGCGAGTCACAGTACGAAATGCTGCAGCGGCTCGAGCTCAACCCCGAGGCGCACGACATATTGATCGCGCACTGCGCGGCGCACGGCATCGAGTTCATGTCCACAGCGTTTGATGAAGAAAGCGTCGCCCTCCTGGCCGGTCGGGGAATGAGGCGCTTCAAGATCCCGTCAGGAGAGCTCACCAATCTTCCCTACCTTCGCTCCGTGGCCGGGGTTGCTGACGAGGTCATCATTTCCACCGGAATGGCGACCATGGACGAGATTGCCGCTGCCATCGCTGTTTTCGAAAAGGCGGGCATCTCCCGTGGCGACCTCTGCGTGCTGCATTGCACGACGGACTACCCCGCGGCCATGGCTGATGTCAATCTGCGTGCGATGCAGACCATCGGAACCAGCTTCGGCGTCCGCGTAGGCTACTCGGACCACACCTTAGGCATCGAGATCCCAGTGGCTGCCGTAGCGCTTGGCGCTTGCGTCATCGAGAAACACTTCACGCTGGATAAGACCCTTCCAGGTCCGGATCACAAGGCAAGCCTTGAACCGGACCAGCTTTCAGCCATGGTGGCAGCCGTGCGCAATGTTGAAAAAGCGTTGGGCGACGGTGTGAAGCGCCCTAGCGCCGCCGAGCTCCGGAATGTTCCGATCGTCAGGAAATCCCTGGTTGCGATCCGCCCCATTCAGGCCGGAGAGCAGTTCAGCCTGGAGAATATCGCTGCCAAGCGGCCCGGAACGGGTGTTTCACCGATGCGTCTGGACGATGTGCTCGGTAGGCGGGCGCCGCGGCGCTTTGCGCCGGAAGAGTTGATCGAGTTATGAGTCGCAGTATTTGCGTCATCACGGGTACGCGTGCCGAGTACGGCCTGCTGCGTGGAGTGCTTGAGGGCGTTCAGGCTGATCCTCTGCTCGAGCTGCAGATCGTGGCCACGGGCATGCATCTTTCGCCGGAGTTCGGCCTGACGTATCGCGAGATTGAGGCGGACGGTTTCCGTATTGATCGCAAGGTGGAGATTCTGCTCAGCTCGGACACACCGGTCGGGGTCGGGACTTCCATCGGCCTTGCCGTCATCGGGTTCACCGCCGCGATCAATGAACTGAAGCCGGACGTGGTGTTGGGGCTTGGCGATCGATTCGTGATCCGGGCTGCTGCCGCGGCCGCTCTGGTCGCTGGGGTGCCTGTCGCCCATGTGCATGGAGGGGAGGTCACGGAAGGCGCGATCGACGATGCCATGCGCCATGCCATCACCAAAATGGCGCATCTTCACTTCGTGGCGGCAGAGCCCTATCGGCGGCGAGTCATTCAAATGGGCGAGCAACCCGAACGGGTGTACTTCGTAGGCGGGCTGGGCGTGGACGCAATCGCGCGAGTGGCACTCATGGACCGCCCAGAGCTTGAAGGCGCCATTGGCCATGGCCTGATGCACCGCAACCTGCTGATCACTTTTCACCCAGAGACGGTGAATCACTCGAGCTCCGCTGCCCAGATGAAGGAACTCCTTGCGGCCCTCGACGCCCTGACGGACATCGGGTTGATCTTCACCTTGCCCAACGCTGACGCGGGTGGTCGCGAACTGATCATGATGATTCAGGAATTTGCCAAAGACCGCCCGAACGTTCACGTGCACACCTCGCTAGGGCTGCGCCGTTATCTTTCTTGTATGGCTCTGTGCGACGGGGTCGTCGGCAATTCGTCGAGCGGGTTGCTGGAGGCGCCTTCCCTGCGCAGGGGGGCCGTGAATATCGGTGATCGGCAAAAAGGCCGTCTTCAGGCTGAAAGCGTTATCAATTGCCGCCCTGCGCGTGCCGAGATTTCGGCCGCCATACGCAAATTGCTAAGCCCGGAGTTTTCGAGGCAGGCGCAAGTGGTACGAAATCCCTACGGCGAAGCTGGCGCGCGCGCGCGCATCGTTGAAGTTCTGAAACAGGTTGAATTGCAAAGCCTCTCGCGCAAGATTTTCCACGACCTGGCGGCCGGTGGAAGTGGGGTGACACCGTGATCGTGGCTGAGAGCGTTTGGCGGAAGACCGTTTTGCCGCCTGCGGCCAACCTCAAACAGGCGATCGCCAGGCTCAACGAAACAGGTCTTCAGATCATCCTGGTTCTTGACGAAAGGGATGGTTTGCTGGGCACGGTTACTGACGGAGACATACGCCGGGCATTGCCGAAGGACATCGCGCTGGACGCCCCCGTCAGCCATGTGATGCGGGTCAACTCCCTGGTGGTGCCGCCAGACGTCAGCCGTGAACTTGTCGTGCAGCTGATGCGGGCGAACCGGTTCAGACATCTTCCTGTGGTGGACGCCTCCCATCGTGTCATAGGGCTTCATCTATGGGACGACATCCTGGTTCAGGAAGCGCGCGCGAATCTGATGGTCATCATGGCAGGCGGACTGGGCACACGCCTTCGACCGCATACCGAGAATTGTCCGAAGCCCATGCTACCTGTGGCGGGCAAGCCGATGATGGAGCACATCATCGAACGAGCCAAGGGAGAAGGATTCACGCGCTTCGTCGTTGCGGTTCATTACCTGGGTCACATGGTCGAGGACTATTTCGGCCACGGCGATCGGCTTGGTGTGTCGATCGAGTATCTAAGGGAGACGACCCCTCTGGGAACAGCGGGCGCGCTTAGCCTTATGACGCCCCACCCGTCCGAGCCTTTCGTGGTGACGAATGGCGATGTGCTTTCGGATATCCGCTATGGCGAATTGCTGGAGTTCCACTCGCGCTATGGCGCTTCTGCGACGATGGCCGTACGACTCTATGAGTGGCAGCATCCGTTCGGCGTGGTGCAGACGGAGGGGGTGGATATCGTCGGGTTCGAGGAAAAGCCTATCGCCCGCGCGCACATCAACGCAGGTATCTACGCGTTGAGTCCCGACGCGTTGGCTGCCATGGCATCCAATCGCCATTGCGACATGCCGATGTTGTTCGAGCAGTTGCATGCCGTTGGGAAGCGCACGGTGGCCTATCCGATGCACGAACCTTGGCTTGATGTTGGTCGGCCAGATGACTTGCACAAGGCCAACGCTGAAAACAGCCAGCAGGCCCCGGTGCGGGATGAGTAGTCTTTCTGTACGCCTGGAGCAGAATCGGTGGAAGCAGCACGGGGGGAAGTCAGCCTTGGGCGGTTTCCTCGCGCGGATTGTTTTTTCCGTGCCCTGTCGCACGGCCCAATCCGCGCGACTTGGGGCATCAGACATGCGCCATGGAGCGGCGCTGCTTATCGGGAGTTGGTTTCGATATGTGCATCTGCTGCGACGGCTGCCCGTGTGAAGGGGGGAGGGGGCGTCGTGCCCGCGGGCGGGGGGGGGGGGCCGCGGGCGCACACGATTGTAGGCGTGACGATGCGCGTGCCGCCAGGGCATAAACAAGGTTCACGATGCAATCGACAGCGTTCGTTGTCGGGAAATCCGCTGCGGCACCGCGCGCCACATAGCCCAGGCTTCCCCAGGTCCAGGCGGAATTCGCACCCTTGGCCGGCGGCAGCAAGCCCTTGGGCTTGTCCACCCCGTCCCCGTTCACGAAGGCCGCC
>DAIPHN010000042.1:0-19710 GCA_036771335.1 Burkholderiales bacterium | reverse complement strand
CCTCAGGGGCGGCGACCGCCGCACGCTTGGAGCGCGAAGCACGCCTTGGGTTCGTAAAAGGCGCCCGCGGCCGACCAGCGCGGCCGCACCAACCGCCATTGCGCCACCGGCCACGCCAGCGGCTCGAAGGGCGCCTCCGCCAGGGGCGCCCGCACCCGCCTCACCACGCTCACGTGGGGGCGGAAGACGCGCGGGTCTGGAATAAAGCCTATCGATTCGAGCCATTGGGACAGGCGCTGCTGGAGTTGCGCCAGCGCGGGCGGCATGAGCGCTGGTGCCAGCCAGGCGATACCGTTGTGCGGCCATACGCCGCACCGGTCCAGTCGCAACTCGAAGCAGGGCGCCGACACGGTTGCCGGCGGGGCCGCGAGCCGCGCGATTCGCGACGCATCCACCTCGCCCAGAAAAGCGAGCGTGAGGTGCAGCGTTCCAGGACGGGCGGCTCGACCGCCCAGGGCAGCCTGAAGGCGCGCGCCATGGCCGGCGATGCGCTGGGCCAGGGGCGCGTCCGGCCACAGGGCATAGAAGAGCCGTGCCCGCGGCGCGGCGCTGCCGGAGTCCGCCACAGCGTCAGTCCCGCTTCACCAGGGCCACCGCCTCGGCAGCGATGCCCTCGCCTCGCCCCGTGAAACCCAGGCGCTCGGTGGACTTGGCCTTGACGTTCACCCGGTCCGGCGCCAGGCCCAGGTCAGCCGCGATGTTGGCCGCCATGGCTGGGGTGTGGGGCGCCATGCGCGGCGCCTGGGCGATGATGGTGCAATCCACATTGACCACCTCGCAGCCGCTCGCGTGCAGCAACTCGGCGGCGCGGCGCAGCAGTGATCGGCTGTCGGCCCCGGCCCAGGCCGGGTCGGTGTCGGGAAAATGCCGGCCGATGTCCCCCAGGCACGCAGCCCCCAGCAAAGCGTCGGTGACGGCATGCAGGAGCACGTCGGCATCGGAATGTCCGAGCAGGCCGCGGGGGTGGTCGATCGTCACGCCACCGACCACCAGCGGCCGGCCAGGCACCAGCGCGTGCACGTCAAAGCCCTGGCCCACGCGCAACTGCGTCACGGCCGCACCGCCGCAGCGGCAAGAATGCACTCCGCCAGGGCCGCGTCGCGGCCCCAGGTGACCTTCAGGTTTGTCACGTCTCCCTCCACGAGCAATGGCCGATATCCAAGCGCCTGGACTGCGGACGCTTCATCGGTGATCGACGCCGGATCGGCGGACTCCAGCGCCTCGAGCAGCAATCCGAAGCGAAACATCTGCGGCGTCTGGGCAAGCCACAGCCCGCGACGCTCGACCGTGCGCTCGATGCGCTGCACCGTATCCTGCGCCTTGACGGTATCGGCCACGGGCAGCGCCAGGATGCCCCCCACGGCGTCGGGCAGCACTGCCTCCACCAGCCGGTCGACGAGCGCGGCGCTCAGGCACGGCCGCGCTGCATCGTGCACCAGCACCCAGTCAAACGCGTCGGCATCGCCGCGCAGGGCGCGCAGCCCATTGCGTACCGACTCGGCCCGCGAGGCGCCACCCACGCGCAAGGCCCTGACGTTGGCGGGCAATGCCGAGCCCATGGCGGTCTCGAAGAGACTGTCGCTGGGAGAGAGCACCACGCGGATGGCGTGGATGCGAGGGCTCGCCGCCAGGGCGTCGAGGGTGTGGCGCAGCAGCGCCTTGCCTGCCAGCGGCAGGTACTGCTTCGGCAGCGTGTGGCCAAGGCGGCTGCCGCTGCCAGCGGCGGGCACCAGTGCGTGCAGGCGAGGCGAAGTGGTGGGCGCGGTGTTCAAGGTGACGCGATTATCCCGTAACCGCGCGAAAACCCGTGCAAGCCGGGCCCGGAGTCTATAATCCGCGCCTTTTTTTCTCCTGTCTTTCGTTCGTCCTTTCGTTGTGACCCTTCCCTTGCTCGCCGCCCCGGCCCGGGGCCAGCGCGCCATCGCCGCGCCGCTGGCCGGTTCCGCCGATGCCCTCGCCCTCGCCCGCCTGGCGGCCGCCTCGCGGCCGCTTGCGATTCTCACCGCCAATGCCGCGGACGCCCGGCGGCTGCTGGAAGAAATGCGTTGGTTTGCACCGACCCTGGCGGTGCACTTGTTGCCAGACTGGGAAACGCTGCCGTATGACAGTTTCTCGCCCCACCAGGACCTGGTGTCCGAGCGGCTCGAGACCCTGTACCTGCTGTCGCAGGACAAGGCAGACGCCGTGATCGTGCCGGTGAGCACGGCGCTGCTGCGATTGCCGCCGCGCCAGTACCTTGCGGCCTACACCTTCTTCTTCCGCCAGGGAGAGCGGCTGGATGCGGAGCGCTTTCGCGAGCAGCTCGCCACGGCCGGTTACAGCCACGTCTCGCAGGTGGTGGCGCCCGGCGAGTTCAGTTTTCGCGGCGGGCTGATCGACCTGTTCCCCATGGGCTCGGCGCTGCCCTACCGCATCGACCTGCTGGACGACGAGATCGAGACGATCCGCGCCTTCGACGTGGACACCCAGCGCTCGGTGTATCCAGTGCGCGAGGTGCGGCTGCTGCCGGCGCGGGAGTTCCCCATGGACGAGGCCGGACGCACCCTGTTCAGGCGCCGCTTCCGAGAGGAATTCGAAGGCGACCCGTCGCGCCGCCGGGTGTACCGCGACGTGGGCAACGCCGTGGCGCCACCTGGCGTGGAGTATTACCTGCCGCTGTTCTTCGAGGGCACTGCGACGCTGGGCGACTACCTGGGAGGCGCCTCCACGGTGGTGCTGCACGGCGACGCCGAAGGCGCGCTGCGAGCGTTCTGGGCCGATACCCAGGCGCGCTACCAGTTGCTGCGCGGCGACGCGGATCAGCCCTTGCTGCCGCCCGCGGCGCTCTACCTGCGCGAGGACGAGTTCTTCGGCATGGTGAAGCCCTTTGCGCGGATGGAACTGGGGCGCAGCCCTCCCGATGCGCACGCGGATTCGCCCGCCCTGCCGCTGCCACAACTTGCCGTCGACCGCCGCGCGCAGGATCCCCTCGCCGCGCTGCATGCCTTTACGGCCGGGTTCCCGGGACGGGTCCTGCTCTCGGCCGACAGCCCGGGCCGGCGCGAGACCATGATCGAGCTCCTGCGAGAACAGGGGCTCGCACCCGAGGTGGTGGCGAGCTTCGAGGACTTCATGCGCGGCACGGCGCGGCTCGCGCTGTGCGTGGCACCGCTCGCGGAGGGCTTCCTGCTGCCGGGCGAGGCGCTGGCTTTGGTCACGGAAACGGAGCTCTACTCCGTCAGTGCGCGCCGCCGAGGCGCGCGCGAGCGCGAGCGCCTTACCTCGGCGGAGAACGTGCTGCGCGATCTCTCCGAGATGAAGGTGGGGGACCCCGTGGTGCACGAGAGCCACGGCATCGGCCGCTACCTCGGCCTGGTGTCCATGGACCACGGTGACGGCCCGGCGGAATTCCTGCTGCTCGAATACGAGGGCGGCGACCGTCTATACGTGCCGGTGTCGCAGCTGCAGCTGATCAGCCGGTACGCCGGGGTTTCGCCGGAGAATGCGCCGCTCCACAAGCTCGGCAGCGGCGACTGGCAGAAGGCCCGCCGCCGGGCCGCGCGGCAGGTGCGCGACACCGCGGCGGAGCTTCTGCACCTCTACGCCCAGCGCGCCGCGCGGCGCGGCCCCGCCTTCAATCTGCGCCACCAGGATTACGAGGCCTTCGCGGCGGGCTTTCCCTTCGAGGAAACGCCCGACCAGGCGGCGGCGATCCAGGCCGTCATCGCCGACCTCGAGAGCGGCCGCCCCATGGACCGCCTCATCTGCGGCGACGTGGGCTTCGGCAAGACCGAGGTGGCATTGCGCGCAGCCTTCGTGGCGGTGGCCGACGGCAAGCAGGTGGCCGTGCTTGTGCCTACTACCCTGCTGGCCGAACAGCACTTCCAGAGTTTCGCGGACCGCTTTGCCGAGTGGCCGGTGAAGGTGGCGGAGCTGTCGCGCTTTCGCTCGGCCAAGGAATCGGCCGCAGTGCTGGCGGGCATCGCCGCGGGCACGGTGGACATCGTCATCGGTACCCACAAGCTGCTCTCGGAGGGCGTGGGCTTCGCGCGCCTGGGCCTGGTCATCATCGACGAGGAACATCGTTTCGGCGTGCGCCAGAAGGAGCGCCTCAAGGCGCTGCGCGCCGAGGTGGACGTGCTCACCCTCACGGCCACGCCGATTCCGCGCACGCTGGCCCTGTCCCTGGAGGGGCTGCGTGAGTTCTCGGTGATCGCCACCGCGCCGCAGAAGCGCCTGGCCATCAAGACCTTCGTGTCGCGCTTCTCCGAGGGCCTGGTGCGCGAGGCGGTGCTGCGCGAGCGCAAGCGCGGCGGCCAGGTGTATTTCCTCCACAACGAGGTGGAGACCATCGGCAACTGGGAAGCCAAGCTCGCCGCCCTCGTACCGGAGGCGCGCATCCGCGTGGCCCACGGGCAAATGGGCGAGCGCGACCTCGAGTCGGCCATGCGCGACTTCTACGCCGGCCGCTTCAACGTGCTCTTGTGCACCACCATCATTGAGACGGGCATCGACGTTCCCAGCGCCAACACCATGCTGATTAACCGCGCCGACCGCTTCGGCCTGGCGCAACTCCATCAGTTGCGGGGCCGCGTGGGCCGCTCCCACCACCAGGCCTACGCCTATCTCCTGACGCCCGACGAGGACGCTCTGGGCGCCCAGGCCCGGAAGCGTCTCGAGGCCATTACCCTGATGGACGAACTCGGTGCCGGCTTCTACCTCGCCATGCACGATCTGGAGATCCGCGGAGCCGGCGAAGTGCTGGGCGAGAACCAGAGCGGCGAGATGCAGCAGGTGGGATTCAGCCTCTACATCGACTTGCTCAACCGCGCTGTGAAGTCGCTCAAGGCTGGCCGGGAGCCCGATCTGGAAGGACCGCTGCACGCGGGCGTGGAGATCCGCCTGCACACGCCCGCCTTGCTGCCGGCGGACTGGTGCACCGACGTGCACGAACGCCTGGTGCTCTACAAGCGGCTGGCGGGCTGCGAAACCATCGACAACCTCGACGCACTGGCGGAGGAGCTCGTTGACCGCTTCGGCCGGCCTGTGGAGTCCGTGAAGGCGCTGCTGGACACGCACCGGCTTCGCATCCTCGCTGAGCCCCTGGGTGTGGCAAAGATCGACGCGGCGCCCGAGGCGCTCACCTTGCAGTTCCGCCCCAATCCACCCATCGACCCGGCACGCATCCTGCAACTCATCCAGACGCGCAAGGGCTGGCGTCTGTCGGGGCCGGAGCGGTTGCGCATCGATAGCGCGCTATCCGAGCCGGGCATGCGTGTGGCGCGGTTGAAGCAGGTGCTTGCGGATCTGGCGGCACCGGCAACCGACGGCACGAGCCCGCCCGCCGCCCGATCCGCGGCCTGAGGCCCTGAGGGGCGGCGTATCAGAGGAACTGGAACAGGCTGAGGCCCTGTACGCGCAGGAAGGACTTCTGCGCAGCCTCGAGACTGAACTGCTGAAAAGTCAGGTCACTTATGGCCTTGCTGTAGTCGAGGCCGGTGAGCTGGGAAAGGGTGCGCTCGTACTGCAACTTAAGATCGTCCGCACCAGCCTTGTCGTTTTCGATCTGGCGCATGCGCGCCCCCACGGCTGCACGTGCCGTGAGGTTAACCTCCAGCGCATTGTCCAGTTCCGTGAGTGCGGTGTTGACGTCGTTGCTGAGCCGCGCGTTGCCGACAGCGCCGGGTTTGCTGGACTCGAGCGCCTCGATCAGGTTCCAGACGGTGCTGAACACGTCCTGCTCCGCGGAGCGGGTCACCGTGAAGCTGTCGCCGCTGGCCGGCTGGCCTTGGATCGAGAGCTGGAATCCGAAATCGAAGGCCGCCGGATTGGTGTCGGGAGGCGCCTGACGCCCACCGACGATGGCCGCGCCCGGCTGGAAGGTGCGCAGGAAAGGGCCGGCGGCCGGAGCGGCGCCCGTGGTGAGGGACACGTTGTTCACCGTGTCCACGATGTCATAGGTGGTCACGGGCGGCACAGCTGCCGCGTCGCGAAAGAAGCGCACCTCGAAGCTGCCCGGGTTGCCAGGGGAGTCCCACGCGGCGGCGTCGCGCACCAGGCCGGCGTCCACCACGCCCGAGCCGGAGATGGCGGACGCCGAGGCCGACTAGAAACAGCCGATAACGGTGCGGATAAGGTTGCGGACAAGGCGGGTGAACACTCTGCCGGCAAACTGCTGGAGGCTGCGGGTCTGGATCTCTCGGCTGCCCTGATCACCGTTATAGGCCACCGTGCCGGGCGCGGTCTCGGTAAAGGGCCGGGTGGCGCCCTGGTAACCAGAGAACAGATACACCCCGTTGCCGTCGGTGGCGTTGGCGATCCCCAACAACTCCGCGTAACGCTCCCGCAGCTCCGTGGCCACGCTCCGGCGGTCGCTCGCCGTAAGCGCTCCGTTGCCGGCATTTACTGCCAGGACTCTCACGTCCTGCAACAGGCTCGTATAGCGCTGCAGGGCGCCTTCGGCAAGGCCGATGGCGGCGGTGGCCGATTCGGTATTGCGCGCGAACTGCTCCGCCAGAGCCTTGCTCTGGGAGAGCTCCAGGGACCGGCCCGCGGATACGGGATCGTCCGCGGGGGTCAGTACCCGCCGCCCCGAGGAGATCTGCTCCTGCAGCTTGAGCAGATCCGCCTGGTTGCGCTGGATGTTGAACACACCTTGGTCGAAGATCGTGCTGGTGCTCACGCGCATGGCGAGTCTCCCTCTATCTGCCGCCAAGGGCGAGCAGGGTATCGAACAGCGTTGAGGCGATCTGCAGCACCTTGCCCGACGCCTGGTAGGCCTGCTGGAAGCGCACCAGGTTGGCGGCCTCCTCGTCGAGATTCACACCCGAGAAGCCCTGCAGGGTGTCGGTGGTCTGCTTGAGCAGGGACTCCTGCGCGGTGAACTGGATTTGGGACTCGCGCGCCTGGATCCCCACGTCGCCCACCAGCTCGCTGTAAGCGCTCTGGTAGGTGGCCGTGCCGCCTGCCACGGTGTTGGCTGTCTGGAGCGCCGCCAGCCTCAGCGCATTGCGGTTGTCCGCTACCCCATTGGCATTGTTGGCGAGCGTGAAGGTGTCGCCATCGCCGGGGCTGCCAGTGATCTGGAACTCCATGCCATTGAAGGCGATGGTACCTCCCGGGGTGTAGGTGAAGGGCCCTGCGGCAGGCACGGCGCCCGCCACGGCGAAGGAATTGGTGCCCAGCGCGTAAGTTAGGGTGACCGTACCAGGCAGGGGCAGGTTGGCCACGCTGGTGACCACGCCCGCGCTGATGCGCGCGTCGCCCTGGTTTCCCAAGGTGGCTGCCGTGCGCACCGGCGCCGCGGCAGCGATGCGCGCCGTGTCGGTGATGGACACGCGCAGGTCGCGTGCCACGTGGCGGGTGGGCATCACCAGGAAGCTGTCGCCAGCCGCCGCGGTGCCCGAAGATATTCCCACGGTGATGCCGTCCAGAGTCTGTGGAAGCGAGGCAAAGGTCTGACTGGTTCCATCGGAGAGCCGGTCCACGATCCAGCTGCCCGCCGAAAACGTGAAGCGATAATCGGAAGCCGCCAGTTGACCCGGATCGGAAAAGGTCGCTGCGAGCACCGCGTTGCCGCCATTGGTGGTACGCGACTGCACGGTGGCCTGGGGTGCGGAGAAGAAGTCGCCGCCCAGATTGCCCCGCAAGTCCTGGCCGAGGCGCATCTGCTGGTTGACCGTACTTGCCAGCACGGCCGCCACGCGGCCAAGCTGGTTGACGGTCGGATCGAGAACATCTCTGCGAAAGGCCAGCAGACCGCCCAGCGCTCCGCCCTGGAGACTCTCCGGAGGCAGTGCGACGGCGGTCCCCGCCAGGGAATAGCCGATGGTACGGTCCTGCGGGTCTGCCGGAGAGACCGCGGCTTCGAGAGCAAGGGCCTGGGAGCCAACCACAAGGCTCTGGCCAGTGCCGATGAACACGTTGTAGCCGCCATCAGACTGGGCCACGACGCTCACGCGAACCAGCCGGTTGAGCTCCGACACCAAATGGTCGCGCTGGTCGAGCAGATCGTTTGCCGGTGTTGCGGGCGCATTGCCCGAGGACAGGATCTGAGTGTTGAGCCGCGAGATCTGCTGGGCGAAGGCGTTGATCTCGCGCACCCTGCCGTCGATGGCCGAATTCACACCGTCACGGATCTCACTGAAGCGGGCATCCAGCGCCTGGAAGCGGGACACCATGGACTGACCCATGCTGATCAAAGCTTGCCGCGATGGCACGGATGCGGGGTTCGCCGCCACGTCCTGCACGCCGCTGAAGAAGTCCTGCACGGCGGGCGACAGGCCGGCCGAGGGGTCGGCGAGGATATCGTCGAGCTGCGCCGCCTGGCCAAGAAAGCTCTCGAGGTGGCTCGCCTGAGTCTGGGCGGCCAGCACCTGCCCGGCGAGGAACTCGCTGTACTGACGCCGCACGGTGGAGATCTCCACCCCCTGGCCGAAGAAGCCTGCGCCGCTGAGCTGCGGATTGCGGCTGCCCTGGATCACTAACTGGCGTGTGAACCCCTCGGTCCCGGCGTTGGCGATGTTGTGACTGGTGGTGCTCAACCCAGCCTGCGCCGCCTGCAACCCGGATACGCCGATATTGAAGACAGAACCCGTGTTCATCCCTGTTCCCTGTTCGTGGATTTACGGAGAAACGGCGCTCTTCTTGACCCCTTGGGCCACTTCCAGCTGGCGAACGATGAGCTCCGCCAGTCCGATGCCCGGCCCGCGAGACAGCGCCTGGGCACGCTGCTCATCGAGCATGCCGGTGAAGGTGCGCGTGGCCTCGCTGTCGAAGTAGTCATCTCCAAGGTTCGAAGCTCTCGCGGCCTTGAGCACCTGTTGAAGCAGCAGCGCCTCGAACTCCTGCGCCACCTTGCGCAACGACGCGGCATCACCGCGCTTCGCCTCACCGAGCAGGGAGGCGGTGCGTTGCGGGTCGAACGCCAGGCTGGCTCCGTCCACAGGACTCATGGAGTGATTCACCGTCAGATAACTTCGAGTTCGGCCTTGAGCGCGCCGGCAGCCTTCATGGCCTGCAGGATGGCGAGCAGGTCGATGGGGGTGGCACCTACGGCGTTCAGGGCGCGCACCACGTCGGCGAGCGACGTGGTGTTGGGTAACACCACCAGCCCCGCCTTGTCCGACTTCACCTCCACGTTGGCGCGCTCGGTAGCAACCGTCTGCCCCCCGGACAACGCGCCGGGCTGGCTGATGATCGGCTCGGTCTGGATGGTCACGGACAGGTTGCCGTGCGCCACGGCGCAATTGCTCACCAGCACGCGGGTGTTCATCACCACCGAGCCGGTACGACTGTTGACGATCACCCGCGGCGAAGCCTCGGCTGCGTTGACCAGAAGATTTTCTAGCCGCGACACGAAGGCCACCCGCTGCGCAGGGTCCTCCGGAGCCCGCACCCGTACCTGGCGCGCGTCCGCCGCCGTCGCCATACCCGGTCCGAGGGCGGCATTGATGGCATCCACGATTCGCGTGGCGGTGGTGAAATCCGTGTCGAAGGTCTGAAACACCAGCTCCCCGCCCTGCGTAAGGGCTGAGGGCACCGCGCGCTCCACCGTGGCGCCCTGCGGAATTCGTCCCGCGTTGAGGTGGTTCACCGCCACGCTGGTTCCGCCGGACTGGGCACCCGCACCAGCCACCAGAACGTTGCCCTGAGTAATGGCGTAGATCTGCCCGTCGGCGCCACGCAACGGCGTGAGCAGAAGCGTCCCGCCTCGCAGGCTTCGCGCGTTGCCCATGGAAGACACCGTCACGTCGATGGTCTGGCCCGGGCGGGCAAAGGCTGGTAGCTGAGCGGTCACCATAACGGCCGCCACGTTGCGCAGTTGCAGGTTCAGGCCTGGAGGCAAGGTCACGCCGAGCTGCTGCAGCATGGCCGCGAGGCTCTGGGTGGTGAAGGGCGTCTGTGTGGTCTGGTCGCCGGTGCCGTCGAGGCCAACCACCACGCCATAGCCCACCAGCTGATTGGCGCGCACGCCCGCCAGCGCCGCCAGGTCCTTGATACGCTGTTGCGCCAGGGCCTGCGGGGCGCCCAGCGTGGCGAGCAGGGTCACCAGCAGGACTCCCAGCCGGACGACGCGGTAAGTAATGGACGGCATCATGTCTGTTCTCCTCCGTTTCAAAAGGGCGAGGCGCTCAGAAAGAAGCGCTGTAGCCACCCCATGGTCTGGGCCTCGGAGAGATATCCGCGTCCCTTGTACTCGATGCGCGCATCGGCCACCCGGGTGGAGGAGACGGAGTTGAGCGCACCGACGTTGATCGGATTCACCACGCCGGAGAAGCGGATGAACTCGGTTCCCTGGTTGATGGTGATCTGCTTCTCGCCGCTCACGAGGAGGTTGCCGTTGGGGTAGACCTCGATCACGGTGACGGCCAAGGTACCGGTGAAGGAATTGTTGGCCGCACTGTTGCCCCCGCCGTCGAAGGTGGACTCGGAAGAGGCGGCCAGCTCGGCGCCTTGCAGCGGTACGCCAGGCAATCCCGTGAGGGTGGGAACCGCAACGCTCACATCCGCCTTGCGGCTCGCCTGGCTGGTGGTGCGCTTTGAGGCATTGGTACGCTCTTCCAGCACCACCGTGAGTGTGTCACCGACGAAGCGGGCGCGCCGGTCCTCGAACAGCGCGAGCCGTGGTGCGTCGGCGCGATAGATCGCGCCAGCGTCCCGAGCCAGGGGCTGGGGCGGCACCGGGCGCACGCTCATGGGCTGATGCACCGAAGTGCCAGGCGTGGTCATGGCGCAGGCGGCAAGCAGCAGGCTGGTGACAATTGCAAATCCGTGACGCATGGACAGTCTCCCTGAAGGGCTGACTACCCAGGTGCAGCACCTGTGCCAAGGCGGGCTCTCTCTGCAACTTTCTGATTTGAATGCCTTTCAGGCTCGGCACCAGCCCTCGTCACCGGCAACGGGGCAAGGCAGCGCGGCAACCGCGACCGACGAGGGCGGCAAGCTTTACCGCGGTGGACGCGGTCTCTCGGACCCCTGGCGGCGGTCCATGTGAGCGCCGGAGGTGCCGCTCACGGCTTGGTGCATGACCCGTCCTGGAACCCTGGGCGAGCCCTCCTGTTGCCGGGAATGTCCAGCCAGGCGGGCGCGCACGGGCCCTAGGCGGGGGGCCTTTTGGCGCAGGGGGCGGAACCTGTTACCGCTGGCCAGGCGCGCAGCGCCCTCAATACGGCAGCTTGTAGTGCTTTTCCGACAGCCAGTCGGTCACGCTTTCCACGTCGTACTGCGTCCAGCGCAGCCGGGTGTTTTCCTGCCACCGCTGCACTTGCTGGCGGACCTCAAGATAACTGTTGGCGATGCGGTCCTGGCGGCTGTAGATGCCCGCGTTGTGACACATGAGGCAATGGGTGTCGTGCAATGCGCGACCTCGCTCCAGGTCGCCCGCCTGGGCTGAAACCGCCATGCAGACGAGCAGCGGCACGAAAGCGACGATACGATTGCGATACATGAACATCTCCCCATCGTTGCGAACGCCAGGACGGCGCCCATGCACGTCTCCAGTTTAAGCCCGGCGCCCACGGCGCGCGAACCTCGGCGATGCGGGTTCCTCTAACGCAGGAAACATGAGGCGAGAATCCGTGGAAATCCTGCTGACAGGCGCGCTGCTCGCCCTGCTGAGCCAGGTGGCGGCCCTCGGAGGCGCGGTCCTCTGGAGCGGGATCTTCGCGAGCGCCCCGGTCTCCGGTTTGTCCGCCATTCTTTACGCGCCCTTCGGGCTGGTTGCCCTGCTGTCACCCGCCCTGGCGGCACCCGTGGTGAAGCGCGCCGCGAGGCCATGGGGCTTCGATGACGTCGCTGGCCGCGGCCGCCTCTGGCCGGGCCCCTGGCGCTTCGCGGCTCTGCTGGGTATCGCCGAGACGCTCACCGTCGCGGCACGGATGGCAAGCGGCACAAGTGCGCTGCCTCCGCTGGCCCTCCACTGCCTGCTCGCCGCGCATACCGCCCTAGCAACCGCCCTTCTCGGCCGGAGTCAGCACCATGCAAGCGATTCATCTCACAACCACAAGCACTGAGCGATCCGGTCTCTCGCTTCTGATCGCCGTGCTGCTGGCAGCGATGCTGCTGGGGGGCTGTGCCGCGTTCCCGAAGCGCGAGCCCATGACCCTCGACCAGGTGGTGCAACTATCCAAGGAAGGCAAGTCGGCCGATGACATCATCAACCGCCTCTCGGAATCGCGCACGGTGTTCGCGCTATCGGGCTCAGGCTATGCCAAGCTGCGCGAGCAGGGCGTTGACGATGCGGTGCTCGATTACATTCAGCGCACCTACGTGGCGCGGGTCGAGCTGGACAGCCGGCTGCGCTACCAGGGCTGGTACTCGCCCGGCTTCTACCCGCCCTACTACCGCCCCATGATGGGCCCGTGGCCGTACTGGTATGGCTGGTAACAGGCGTCAGCTGGCGCCACGCCGCAATCCCGCGGCAATCGCGACCCAGTTCACCAGAACAAGCGCGGCCACGATCCCCGCGAGGCCCGCCAGCAGCCTCAAGCCCAACGGCTCGGCCAGCACCAAGGCACCGAGAATCGCGGCCGAGACGGGGTTGAGCGTCACCGCCAGCGCCACCCGGGACGGCGTTGTGCGTTCGAGCGCCCAGATCCACAGGAAAAACGTCACGGCGCCGCCCAGCGACATGAGATAGGCCAGCGCCACCCAGCCGCTGGCGCTGATGCGGCTGATCGTCCCCGCCTCTCCCTGCCACAGCAGTGCGATGCCCACCGCCACTGCACCTGCGGGCACCATCACCGCACCTGCCACGTGGGCCTGGTGGCGGCGAAGCGCGAAACTGGACGCCACGTTGTAGAGCGACCCGGACACCACAGCCCCGAACATGTAGAGATCGCCCCGCCAATCGTCCGGCCCGGCCCCGGACAGGCGATCACTCAGGGCAAAACCCACTGCCCCCAGCGCCAGCACGCCGCCAGCCAGCTTGACGGCGGTGAATCGCTCGCGGCCAGCCATGACGGCGAAGGCAAGGGTCACCAGCGGCTGGGTGGACAGCACCAGCGCGCCGCGCGCCGCGGGGATCAACGCCAGCGCGGATGTGAACAGCCACGGGAAAAGAGCGAATTGCACGAGCCCGAGCGCCATCAGCGCCGGCATGTCGCCCGCCTTCACGGGCAAGCCTGTCCGGGGAAGGGTGAAAGCCAGCATGAACAAGCCCGCGCCCGCGAATCGCAGGAACACCACGGGCAACTCCCAGGCCGCCGGCACAACGTAGCGCGTGGCCACTATGGCCGAGCCGCCGAGAAAGCTCGACAGCCCGGCGGCGGCCATGGCCAGCAGCGCTGGCGGCAGGCCCTTCATGGCCGTACCGCCAGCGCCGCGGCCGCCGTGCTCATTCGAAGTGATCGGTCACCGCACCCCTGGACGAGGTGGACACCAGCTTCACGTACTTCGCCATCAGGCCGCGGGTGTACTTTGGCGCGGGCGGCTGCCACGCGGCGCGGCGCCTCGCCAGTTCCTCGTCGGACACGGCAACGCTGATGGACTGCTTGTGCGCGTCGATGGTGACGAGGTCGCCGTCGCGCACCAGGGCGATGGGGCCGCCCACAGCCGCCTCGGGCGCCACGTGGCCCACCACCATGCCCCAGGTGGCGCCGGAGAACCGCCCGTCGGTGATCAGACCGACGGACTCGCCCAGGCCGGCGCCGATGAGCGCCGCGGTGGGGGCAAGCATCTCCTGCATGCCCGGGCCGCCCTTTGGCCCCTCGTAGCGGATCACCACCACGTCCCCGGCCTTCACCTTGCCTTCCATGATGGCATTCATGGTTTCAGTCTCGGAGTCGAAGCAGCGCGCCGGGCCGGTGATGACCGGATTCTTCAAGCCGGTGATCTTGGCCACGCAGCCCTCGGGAGCGAGATTACCCTTGAGGATGGCCAGGTGGCCCTGCTTGTACATGGGCTCCTCCCAGGGCCGGATCACCTCCTGGTCAGCGCGGCGCACGGGCTTGAGGACCTCGATCTCCTCTCCCATGGTGCGCCCGGTGATGGTCATGCAGTCGCCATGGAGCAAGCCGTGGTCGAGCAGCATCCTGAGGACCACGGGCACGCCGCCGGCGCGGTGGAAGTCGGTGGCCACGAAACGGCCCGAGGGCTTGAGGTCGCACAGCACGGGGGTCCGCTGGCGGATGCGCTCCACGTCGTCGATGGTCCACTCCACTTCGGCGGCCGAAGCGATGGCAAGGTAGTGCAGCACCGCGTTCGTGGAACCGCCCGTGGCCATGATGAGGGAGAACACGTTCTCGATCGCCTTGCGCGTGATGATGTCGCGCGGGCGGATTCCCTTGCGGATGGCCTCCACCAGCACGCGTGCCGATTCGGCCGCCGAGTCTGCCTTTTCCGGATCGGGCGAGGCGATCTGCGAAGAGCCGAGCAGACTCATGCCCAGCGCCTCGAAGGAGGAGCTCATGGTGTTGGCGGTGTACATCCCTCCGCAGGCACCCACGGTAGGACAGGCGTTGCGCTCGATGCCGTCGTAGTCCTCCTTGGACATCTTGCCCGCCATGAAGGCCCCCACAGCCTCGAAGGCGCTGGCAATGGTGAGATCCTGCCCCTTCCACCTGCCAGGCTTGATGGTGCCTCCATAAACGTAAATGGAGGGCACGTTCATGCGCGCCATGGCCATCATTCCGCCAGGCATGTTCTTGTCGCAGGCCCCCACCACCAGCACACCATCCATCATCTGCCCGTTGGTGGAGGTCTCGATGGCGTCGGCGATCACCTCGCGCGACACGAGCGAATACTTCATCCCCTCCGTGCCCATGCCGATACCATCGGTGACGGTGGGCACGCCAAAAACCTGCGGCTTGGCGCCCGCAGCCTCGAGCGCGGCCATGGCTCGGTCCACCAGCGGCTGGATGCCGGCATTGCAGGGGTTCATGGTGGAGTGGCCGTTTGCCACCCCCACGATGGGCTTTTCGAAATCGCCATCCTGGAAGCCCACGGCGCGCAGCATGGCCCGGTTGGGTGCGCGCGGAACGCCGCTCGTGATCAGTCTCGAACGCCAGTTGTCGGCCATGTCCAGTTCTCCTCGTTGTGTTTTCCGAACCCCGGTGAGGCCTTCCGGCTACCCGCGGCGCGCTTAAGGTTGAAAAGTTTCGTGGACGCACGCACCCTCGTCAAATATATTGTTTCATCGTCATTGATAGCCCCTGAGTATGAAAAACGCGCGCCGCGCCGAACCGCGCCCGCCGGAGCTGCGCCATCTTCGCTACTTCGTGGCGGTGGCCGAAGAGCTGCACTTCGGACGTGCTGCTGCGCGGCTGCACATGTCACAACCGCCGCTTTCCATGCAGATTCAGGCCCTGGAGCGCTCTCTCGGCGTGCAATTGCTGGCGCGCACGCAGCGGCAGGTGTCGCTCACCCGCGCCGGTGAAGCGTTCCTGCGCGAAAGCGTGCAGATCCTGTCGCGCCTGGAGGCCGCTGGCCGGCTGGCGCAGCGCGTGAGCCGCGGCGAGGTGGGCGAACTGGCGGTGGGCTTCGTGAGCCTGGCTGATTACAACGTCCTGCCGCCGATGCTGCGAGAGTTTCGCCAGCGCGCGCCCGAAGTGCGCCTGGCGCTGCATGAATCCACCACCGACCGGCAGCTTGAGGCGCTCGCAAAGGGGCAACTGGACGTGGGCTTCGTGCTGCCGCCGGTTCTGGACGTGCGCATCGCCTACCGGCCGCTGCATCGCGAACCGCTGCTGGCCGCGCTGCCGGCCCGCCACCCGCTGGCGAGGCTCCGTGGGCCTGTTCCCATGGCACGGCTCGCCGACCAGCCCTTCATCCTGTTTCCGCGCGACCTCGCCAGCGGCCTGTACGACCACATCGTCGGCCTGTGCCGCGCCGCCGGTTTCAGCCCTCGCGTGGACCAGGAGGCTGTGCAGATGCAGACGATCCTGAGCCTCGTCTCCGCGGATATGGGCGTGGCGCTGATCCCGGCCTCGCTGGTGCACCTGGGCCGCACCGGCGTCACATACAAGCGGTTACGCGAAACGTCGCCGCTGACCGAGATTGGCATCGCCTGGCGCCAGGAAGACTCTCTGGCTACGCTGCAGTTGTTCCTCGCCACGGCCCACCGCCTCGTGCCGGAAGGGGCAGTTTCCCCGCCATGAGCATCGACAGCCTGCGTCTGCCGGACGAGCGGGCCACCCAGGAGCTGGGCGCCGCGCTCGCAACCCATCTCGAGCCAGGGCTGGTAGTACATCTGCGCGGCGATCTGGGCGCGGGCAAGACTACCCTCGCGCGAGGTCTAATTCGGGGTTTGGGTTACACGGGGAGGGTCAAGAGCCCTACCTTCACGCTGGTTGAACCTTACAGGTTTTCTAGTTTATCCTTGTACCACTTTGATTTTTATAGATTCGACGATCCTCAGGAATGGATCGACACCGGGTTCGACGAATGTTTCGACGGCCTTGCGGTAAGCCTGGTGGAGTGGCCTGAAAAAGGCGGCTCTTCTCTGCCGCCGCCAGACTTGGAGATTCGTCTCGAACACGCCGCGGATAACGGGCGTATGGCGTGGCTGGAAGCTCGCACGGAAAGGGGGGAAGCTTGCTTGGAACGACTGCGCGCGCGGTGACGAGGGCCGTGGCCGCTGCGATCGGCGCGACGGCGGCGCTCCTCGCCGGCTCGCCGCTGCCCTGCACGGCTGCGGTAACCCTCAGCGCCGCGCGCATCTGGCCTGCCCCCGAATACACCCGCATCACCTTCGAAGCGCCCGCACCCATCAAGCACCGGGTGGCAACCCTGCCAACCCCGCCGCGACTGATCGTGGACCTCGATGAAGTGGATGGCTCCGCCATCATCGACGGGCTGGCCTCACGCATTTCTCCCGATGATCCGTACGTGCGAGCAATCCGCGCAGGCCGCTTCAGGCCGGGCACGATACGACTGGTATTCGACCTCAAGGTGGAAGTGCGCCCGCAATCGTTCCTCCTTCGCCCTGTGGGCGATTATGGCTACCGCCTCGTGCTGGACCTGTACCCGGCGCAGCCGCAAGACCCAATCCTGTCGCTGCTGCTGGAAACAGCGCGAACCGGCGGGGGTGCGGCGGCGGCGCCCGCGGCCCCGACGGACGGGACAAACGCGCTGCCCGCGCCCAGTCCGCCGCCGCTGGCCGCAACCTCGGAGCCGGGCCCGGGCGCCCGTATCAGCGCCAACACGCAGGCCCGCCTCTCCTCTTCTCGCACAGCCGTGATCGCGATCGACGCCGGTCATGGCGGCGAGGATCCAGGCGCCCGCGGGCGGCTTGGTACACAGGAGAAGGAAGTGACCCTCTCCATCGCACGGCGCTTGAAGGAACTGGTGGATGCCACGGACGGCATGCGAGCCTTCATGGTGCGCGATGGCGACTACTTCGTGCCGCTGCACAAACGCGTCGCGAGGGCGAGAGCGGCGCAGGCCGACGTGTTCGTGTCCATCCATGCAGACGCCTTCATCAAGCCTCACGCACGCGGGTCGTCGGTATTCGCCCTTTCCGAACGCGGCGCCACTTCGGCCGCTGCCCGCTGGCTTGCCAAGCGGGAAAATGACGCGGACCTGATAGGCGGCGTGAACATCGACGTGCCCGACCCCATGCTCAAGCAGGTCCTGCTCGACCTCTCCCAAACCGCCACCATCAACGACGGACTGAAGCTCGGCCGCGCGGTTCTTCAGGAACTGGGCCAGATCAACTCCCTGCACAAGCCCGCAGTCGAGCAGGCCGGCTTCGCCGTTCTCAAGGCACCGGACATTCCCTCGATCCTCGTGGAGACAGCGTTTATCAGCAATCCGGACGAAGAAGAGAAACTGCGGGACGAGGACTACCAGCAGCGCATGGCGGCTTCACTCCTGGCGGGCCTGCAGCGATACCTCGCCCGCCACCCTCCCCGCGCGCCCGGGATCGAGGCGACGAGCGAATTGCCGCGGGCGCCTCTGGGAGACGGCAGTTCTCCGTCGCAACCGGCGCTTCGGCAGGCCGGCGGACCGATCCGCGCGACTGCGCCCGAAACAGCCGGCGGGAACAGGATTGCCTCGGCCCATCGAAGCGGCCTGCTGCGCGTTGCGCTGGACTTGTCCGGTCCCGCCGTCACTCCACAGAGTGCGGGCGCCCCAGCGGCCGCAACGGCTCGTCCCCGGACCAACCTGAGAACGCCCAGCCAGAACCGGGAACCCGTGAAATCCTCGGCGCGGGTCAAGGCTGCTGCAACCCCGGCACACGCTTCCAAGCCACCCGAGCGGGCGAGTGCCAGGGACCCATCCAGTTGCGAAGCACGGCTCAAGGGAAACGGACGTTGCACGCCACGCAAGCCGGCACAGCAACGGAACATGGCCCGCGGCTAAGAGATACCACATCGTGACCCGGGTCGCGCCGGTACGCGGCATATTGCTGGCGGCTGGAGCAGCACGCCGTTTCGGTGGCGGCAAGCTGCTTCGCTGCCCCCCAGGCACCACGACTCCTCTGGTGGTCTCCGCTTGGCGCAATCTCGTGGCCGTTCTGCCCCAATCGCTTGCCGTATGCCGGCCCGGCGACGATGCTCTGGCAGTGCTGTTCGAAAACCACGGCATCGATTACGTGACCTGTGCGCAGGCCGCGCTTGGAATGGGAAACAGCCTGGCTTGCGGCGTTTCCGCGGCCCGGCCCGCCAGCGGCTGGTTGATTGCCCTCGGCGATATGCCAAGCGTTGATCCGGGCTCCATAGCTGCCGTGGCAAGGGCCCTTGAAGCTGGATCAGACATAGCCGTGCCGACCTATGGCGGGCAACGAGGGCATCCGGTGGGCTTCGCCAAGCGTTTTGGCGCGGCACTGATGGCGCTTCGCGGGGATGATGGAGCTCGCACCGTGGTCCGGGAGAATTCCGAGTCGTTACAACTTGTACCAGTAGACGATGCAGGCATCCTCGCCGATGTGGACACCGCGGAAGACCTGGCTCGCCTGTTCCAGAATCAACGGGGCGGCACCTAGTGCCGCACACCAATCAATACTTGAGCGTTACGCTGTCGAGATTGCCTTTTACCCAGTAGCTGTTACGGTAATCCCCCGAGGGGCTCTTCAGGTCCAGCGTTAAGCGCCCGGCGACTTCCCGGCTCGGCATTATGTCGATGGCTCCAGTGGCCGAGAAAAGGCCCGATGTGAGCTTGAGATCCCGGTACTGGAACTGATTGTTCGACACCATGAGGGTGCCTGCCAAGAAATCGAACCGGGTCTTGCCGCCGCGCATGCCGCCGCGGGTCTGGGATTGCAGGACGCGAAGCAGGTCCACACCCTCCACCGAACCATTGGAGATGGAAAACGTCGACCGCACGACAGGCACGTCATAAAGTTTTGCGATGCTGGCCCCCTTCATTTCAAAGCTCGTATCCGCGTCAACCTCGCCAGTCGCCTTGGCAGTTTTGCTGATCGCTTGCATCAGTGAATACAGTTGAACTTTTTGCAACTGAAATTCTCCCGCCATCGACCAACCCTCTCTCCATCGAAAACTGACATTGCCCTTCGCGCGTCCTCCATACATCCGACCGTCGATTCCCGTCAGCCTTATGCCATCGGGAGTGATGCTGCCGCTGGCCAGCACATCGTCGAATACGATCCCGGGCCCCAACGGCAACACGAAGCCCCTGCCAGATACCTCGAAGGAACTGGCCGCAAGGTTCAATTCTGCTCTCAAGGTGCGATCTGGCAGGCTAACGCTTCCCCCCGCGATCTTTCCCCTGGCCGTATGCGCAAGAGCCGCGTCGAACGCCGGCAGCTCACTACCCTTGCCAAAGATCCGC